>JAJZCP010000032.1 GCA_021846065.1 Acidobacteriota bacterium | reverse complement strand
CTGAGCTGGAGGGACATGCTTGCTTGAATTTCTTTCGCCTGAAAGAGGGTGGGACGAACCCGGCCCGAACTTGCTCCGGCTGTGCTGGGTCTACCAGCTTCGCCGGAAAACTTTTTCCTGCGGCGGCTTTGCATCTTCCGCCTTCCTGCGTTCCGCCGCGCGAAGTTTGGCGCTGCGCGAACGTGGGTTGCTTCTTGTCTCTGCATCGCCCGCTGTCACCGGCCGCGGCGTAAGAATCTGCCAGATCCCTGCCGCCTTGCCGTCCCGGAACGCGTCCTTCACGATCCGGTCTTCGAGCGAGTGAAAACTGATGGCGACCATCCTGCCGCCGGTGCGCAAAAGCCCGGGGGCCTGCTGCAGCAGTGCGACAATCTGATCCAATTCGCCATTCACAGCAATCCGGAGAGCCTGAAATACGCGTGTCGCGGGATGAATTCGCTCGCTTTTTATTGCCGGGGCGCTGTCCTGGACGATCTTGGCCAGTTGTGCCGTTGTCGTCACCGGTCGCGCCCTGACAATTGCTCTGGCGATTCTCCGCGACCTCCTTTCCTCTCCGAATTCGTAAATCAGGTTGGCGAGATCCTCTTCGCTGGCCTGGTTTACCACCTGTTCGGCAGTCGTTCCGCTGCGCGGGTCCATCCGCATATCCAGCGGCGCGTCTGCCTGAAAACTGAATCCTCTGCCCGGCGTGTCGAACTGCATGGAACTGACGCCAAAGTCGGCCAGAATGCCATCCACGCTTGCGGGGGCCACATGCTGTGCCATCTCCGCAAACGGCGCCCCGTAGAGCGTCACCTGCGGCATCCCGGTCCCGCGTTCCAGCCGCATTGCATCCAGCCGGCGTTGTGCCAGCGTCAGCGCCTCCGGATCGCGATCAAACGCAATCAGGCGGCCTTGCGGCCCCAGCCTTCGCACTATCTCTGCGCTATGGCCGGCCAGTCCCAGCGTGGCGTCCACATACGTTCCGCCCGGCAGGATTCGTAAATACTCAATCGCTTCCTGGAAAAGAACCGGCACGTGCCGCGCCTGCTGGCCGTGCGCCCCCTGGGGAGCCTGGTGATCCATCGCTACAGCCCGTAGGCTGCCAGCGTCTCGCCATCCGCATCCGTCAGCGGATTGGCCTCAATCTCCTGGTTGAACGCTTCGCGGTTCATCACATCCAGAAACGTCAACTTGCCGAACACCACCACATCCCCGGTCAGGTTCGCCTTCTCCCGCAGGATTTGCGGCATCAGTACGCGGCCCTGCTGATCGATCTCTGAAACCTGGCCGTAATAGCTCACCAGGTTCATCAGCTTCTTCTTCGCCGGGCTGGAGCTGGGCATCTGCGCAATCTTCTGCTCGATCTTTTCCCACTCCTCCAGCGGGTGAACCTCGGCGGAGCGCCCATCCCGGCTGGTGATGTAGAACTTGTCGCCATACTTCTCGTCAATATGGCGCTTGAACTCCGCAGGTACCTTCAACCGGCCTTTTTCGTCGATCCGGGTTGGGTGATTGCCGCGAAACATTTGGGTACCGCTCCACTGGGTAGCAATTCCTGCAGCGAATCCTGCCGGGCTATTCCCCGATTCACCACTTTAGACCACTTTCGTCCACAACTGTATCGCACAGGAGTTTTTTGTCCAACAAAATTTTGTGGAAACTGAGGATTTTTTCCGGAGACGCGCCATACCGGCACACAGCTCTGCGATTGCGCGCTCCAGGCCTGTGGATTGCCGCCGTTAACCAGGTGGATTCTTCCCCCCTGTTTGCGGTCGTCAGATGTGAGGGATTTTCAGTGCTTGGCGTGTCAGTGCTGATGGCCGGCGCGATGCTGCTGCCGGAGCGCCCACACCAGGTAGATGGCAATCAGGATGTTGGCCAGGAAGATGAGGGTGATCCAGAGATTCGGCTGGCGGAGCAGACGGTACGCTTCAACCGGCAGCAGCGCGAGGGTCAAAATCAGCGTGAGGTATTCGGCCCAGGCTTTGCGGAGAATCAGGCCGGTGCCTTCAATCCAGTCCACCGCCGCGTAGACAAAGATCAGTGCGCCGAGTTGCTTGACACGATGGGTTGAGAGCAGCGCGATCTTGTCGAGCAGGCGCGATACGGTCATGCGCTCCGGATCGATGCGCAGCGCTTCCACCACCTGCAGGGCAAACATGTACAGATCGTGGTGCAGCAGACGCAGCAGGCCGAACCCCACGGCGATAAAGAATGCGCCGCGCAGCAGCTTCAGCCCGCCGATAATCTCCAGCCCCAGCCGCGGGCGTCGCACTTCACCGGGCGTCTGGCGCGGCATTGGAAGGCTCCTTCCGCTTCGCTAAAAGTGGAAGACCACGCCGCCCTGCGGCTCGGAGCTGTTGATCAGGTTATTGGTGGCAAGATACGGCAGCAGATAATCCGGCGCATGCCCGACCAGCGCCCGGTACTGGAAGCGCAAGGACATGAAGTTTGGAAACCGGACCGGATGGTAGTCCGCGCCAATCGCGTACTCGAAAACCGGTATCCACTCCGGACGCGCAGGCAGGTTGCTGGTGCTGGAGATGTTGTAGGAGATGGCTCCGCCACCGGCCACAACAAATGGCCGGACGCCGAAGAGTTCATGCGGGAGCGTCGCCACGTAGTCGAACGTAATCGGCTTGGCGTGCGAGTAGACCACGCCATTCTGAATGCCGCTGCCACGGAAGTTCTGGTTGGCGCGGTTATAGGCAAAGTTCGCCTCCAGCCCGAAGATAGGGCTGAAGATGTGCCGCACGCCAAAGCGAAATCCGACAAACGGGTCGACCGTCTGCGTCAACGGCGGCGCATTCGGAACAGCCGTTCCTGCGCTGTTCGTCAGCACGGGGCCGGTCGCTGTAGGCGCCAGGTTGCCATAAAGGTTGAAGCTGATATCCGTCGTCTGTTTCCAGGATTCCCTGGAGGTTTGCTGTTGTGCAGACGCAGAAAGGGCAGCCAGACAAGAGACAGCCGCTACCAGCGAGACGCGCAGCGGCGCCCGCCGCAGCCAATACTTCAGAATCATGGAGATATTGTCAGGCATGGCGTAGGGATTCGCCAAATGAAGGCGCCCTGTCTGATAGCGAGGCTGCGAGAGGAAAGCCGCCTCAGCCGGTAACCGCAAATCGCTTGCGCGGCATCGACCGCAAAAATGGCCGCGCCTGCTGCAGGGCTGCTTCGACGCTCAGGCCATGTTTGGTCCGCAGGGCGTCGACCTTGCCGTGCTCAATAAAGACATCCGGCCAGCCAATGCGGATCACTGGAACCATGATCTTTCGCTCGCTTAAAAACTCCACAACGGCACTGCCAAAGCCACCCATCAGGGCATGGTCCTCAAACGTAACGATCAGGCCGGCCCGGCGGGCCTGCTCTTCGAGCAACGTGGTGTCGAGTGGTTTGGCAAATCGGGCATTCACCAGTGCGGCGGAGTATCCATCGCGCTCCAGCACGTCAGCAAACGCGGCAGCCATGGGCAGCAGCGCACCCAAACTCCACACCAGTATGTCCCGTCCGTCGCGAAGCACTTCTGCTTTGCCAACTGGCAGCGCCGCAGGCTGCGGCTTGACCGCTGCACCCACCCCGGCGCCACGCGGATAACGGATGGCTGATGGGCCCTCATGTTCGAGCGCCGTCTGCAGCATGTCCGCCAGCTCATCTTCGTCCTTCGGCGCCATCAGCACGATGTTCGGAATGCCGCGCAGGTAGGAGATATCGAACAGGCCGTGGTGCGTCGGTCCATCGTCGCCCGAGAGACCCGCGCGATCCATGCAAAAGACCACGGGCAGATTCTGCAGGCAGACGTCATGCACGATGGGGTCAAAGGCGCGCTGCAGAAACGTGGAATAGATGGCGCAGAAAGGCCGCTCGCCCTTGGTCGCCATACCGGCGGCGAAGATGACCGCATGTTCCTCGGCGATGCCGACATCAAAGTAGCGGTTGGGATGGTGGGGCCGGTAGAGGTCGAGCGCGGTGCCGTTCGGCATGGCTGCGGTGATGGCCACAACGCGGGCATCGTTATCCGCCAGCTTGACCATGGTCTCGGCAAAGATCTCGGAGTATGTCTTCTGGCTTGCGGGCTTGGTTTCTCCCGTCTCCGGATGATAAGGCCCCAGGCCGTGAAATTTCTTCTGCTTCTCCATGGCGGGCTGAAACCCGCGGCCCTTCTGGGTGAGCGCATGAAGGATGACCGGCCGGTTCTGCGTTTTGAGAAAGCGGAAGGTTTCGATCAGCAGGCCCAGATTGTGGCCGTCGATCGGGCCGTAGTATGTCAGCCCAAATTCCTCAAAGATCAGCGAGGGCAGCAGCAGTCCCTTGGCCGCCTCTTCCGCGCGGCGCACCGCGTGGCCGACGGTCTTGCCGCCCAGCCGTTCAATCAGCCGCGTAGCGCGATCGTGCAGATGCGCATACCGGTCGTTGGTCACAATGCGATGCAGATATGACGAGATGGCGCCCACGTTGCGGTCAATCGACCACTCGTTGTCGTTGAGCACGATGATGAGCCGCCGCGTCTGTTCCGCTATATTGTTCAGTGCTTCGTAAGAGATTCCGTTGGTAAACGCAGCATCTCCGGCCAGTGCGACGACGTGTTCCCGGCCGCCTTTCAGATCGCGCGCCACCGCCATACCCAGCGCCGCAGAGAGCGCTGTGCCAGCGTGCCCGGCTCCGTAAGCGTCATGCTCGCTTTCGGTGCGCAGCATGAAGCCATTCAATCCGCCAGGCTGGCGCATGGTCTCAAAACGGCCCTGCCGGCCCGTCAACAGCTTGTGCACATAGGCCTGATGGCTCACGTCAAAAACAAATTGATCCTGCGGCGTGTCAAACACCACATGCATGGCCAGCGTCAGCTCGACCACACCAAGGTTTGGTCCGAGATGGCCGCCGGTCGTGGCCAGAACCTGGATCATCCGCTCACGGATTTCCTGGGCCAGCTGCTCCAGGGCCGGAAGTTTTAACTGCTTCAGATCGGAGGGTGATTCGATGCTGTTTAGGATTGAACTCATGGGCGCTTTGCGGTGCGCGGCGTGGAAAAACCCGCGCGGAATCAGTCTTCAAGCCTCCGCTGCGTGGGGTCGCCGGGCCGCTTAAAGTATAGCTTGGCAGCGTGCTCACACAGTGCAGACAGGCTGCAATGACGGCCTATTCTTTTGATTGCGCGGAGAAGATATGCGATTCCAAAATATGCAGAAATACGCAGGCAACCCTTTCGTCCGCATTGCCTTCCGTTTAGCTCTTTTTGTCTTGCTGGCGGCGCCTGCGCCGCTGATGGCCCAGCAGATTCCTTTTGGCTTCGGCACACCATCTGCGTCCAGCTCTCCGCTGACTTCAATGAATACGCCGGGCACAGAGTTTCTGTTTGCGCTGGAGCGAAAGATGGCAGCCGCTGTCGCTCAGGGTGGAGGCGCAGCCTTCGCTTCCTTCTTTGATTCCGCAGGCGTCACACTCGCCAACAAGCAGCTTCCGGTCATCGGACGGGAGGCCATCGCCGCACACGCGCGCTGGTTGCCCAATGAGTATCAGTTGCAGTGGACACCCGAAGGCGGCGCCCTGTCCGCCGATGGTTCGATGGGATACACCTGGGGCCACTATGAAGGCCGTTCGCTGACCGGCGCCGCTGCCGCGCAGAGCGGCCGCTATATGACGGTATGGAAACGCGAAGCCGACGGAAGCTGGAAGATTCTGCTGGACGCGAGCAACGAGGATGCCGCGGGCGCGGAGTGCAAATGCTCAGCTACGCCGTAGATTCACGCGCAGCAGCCGGGATCGGCGTTTGCGGCTGGGCGGCGCGCTGGTACTTGAAGAAGCGTTTGAGCCGCAGAAAATGCACTTCATACAGGTTGTAGATCAACCACGCGGCTGCGTAGACGAACATCAGATTCACCAGAAACTCCGCCAGCACCGCTAACATGCGGGAATGCAGCACCGGCGTCCACGCAACGCGCAGGCTGGCGCCCAGCCAGAGTGTGATCCAGTAGCCGGCGACCTTCGCCACAAAAATGTGCAGCACATAAATGCCGTAGCTGTACTTCCCCAGACTGCGGAGCCACGCCGTATCGAACAGGCGATGTGCGATCGAGCCAGGCGTGATGGCGGACAGCAGCAGCGCCACGCATCCTACCGCCAGGATGGTGTAACCGAAGGTCGCGCCGAAGAAGGCATTGCGCAGGTCGTGATGCACGTTGATCAACGCCAGGCACACCAGCACGGCCGCACTGGCGGTGGCCACGGGCAGCAGCCAGCGTCGCGGAACCCATTGCACATTGCCCCGCAGCGCCAGAGCCGCAGCGCCGCCCAGCAGCAGCGTATCCATGCGGCAGGGGGTCACCATCATGATGGTGAGCGGAGATACCCCATGGACATACAGGGCAATGCGCAGCAGCAAGGCGGCCGCCGACAGCCCCAGCGCCAGCATCAGCAACCGGTCGCGCCGCCGCACCAGAAATACCAGCAGCGGCCAGAAAAGATAGAACTGCTCCTCGACAGCCAGCGACCAGAAGTGCTCGAGGTCTGCCCATTTGCCCGGGTGAAAGTCTGTCACCGGGAACCAGAGCGTTGTGTTCTGCATGTATGCCAGCAGTACGAACTGGCGCCCATGCCAGGCGGTATGCAGCCAGGGTCCCAGCGCCATCAGCAGAAATAAAAAGCCGTAATAGAGCGGAAAAATGCGGAGAAAGCGCCGCATATAAAAGGTGCTGAAATAGCCAGGGTCTTGCAGCGTGTCGTAAAGAATGCCGGTGATCAGGAAGCCGGAGAGCACAAAAAACAGGTCAACCCCACTCCAGCCCAGACCGCGCAGCGCGGCCAGAGAGTCTCCCAGCCGGGACCCGGTGTGATCGTTAAAGAGCATGAGGTGCGAGACCAGCACCAGCAGAATGGCAGCGCCGCGGACCCCGTCGAGCGCCGGGACATGCCCGCGTGCCGGTCCGCTGACTTCCATAGCTGCTTGCACTGGCTGGCCCAAAAAACGCTCCACTTCCACGGCAAGTATATCGGCGAGGATTCGCGAAAGCATGGAACAAACAAAGCGCTGCCGACGTCATTCACTTCGGATACCATGTGTGCAACCTCGATGCCGGCACGGACTGATAAGAAATCACCGAAATTCGCGTATCTGCTGCTGGCGTTGTATATCTCCGTCAGTCTTTCGTACTTCCTCGGCAACATCGCAGGCTTTCTCGACAACTACTTTGACTGGCATCACAGGGTCGCAACGCCGTTTACCTATGACCCGGACACGCTGCGCATCACTACGGTGCGTCCGGAGGCGAAACAGGCTGGCCTGGCGGTGGGCGACGTTCTGACTGGGGTGGAAGGCACGCCGTACGCGGGGCAGATCGCCTGGTTGAATCTGATTCGCATCGAACTTCATCCCGGCGATACATTGACTGTGTCGGTACAGCGTCCGGACCGGTCGCTGCGGCAGGTTGCGATTCCGCTTGCCGGCCGGTCCTCTGTGGCAAAGATTCACGAGTGGGCCGGGGTTTTGCTGCTCTTCGGCCTGCCTCCGCTGATCTGCCTGCTCGTGGGGTACTGGGTGGTGGCCGCGCGGCCGCACGATTTCAATGCCTGGCTGATTCTCGTCATCCTGACGTTTCCGGAAACCGTCTTCTCCATTGGCGCCGGCTGGTGGCCGGGCGCTTGGTCGGTGTGGACCGGAATTTGGGCCCAAATTCAGCAAACTTTAACGCCGCCTGCGCTGCTCCTGTTTGGAATTTACTTTCCTGAACGCTGGCAGATGGACCGCAGGTGGCCGTGGCTGAAGTATCTGCTCATCGCTCCGTTGATCGCCTCGCTCTTGCTGTTCATTCTGGTGGTTCTGGGCGAAAATTTCCGCAAATTGTGGTCGCCCCTTGTGTTGCGTCTGAATGCCGGGGCGAATGTTGTCATCACCGTATTTGCCATGGCCTGTATCTGCGTCTACTTCCTGGCGCTGGCCCGCAAGTTGTATCAAGGCGACGCGGCGCCGGACGTTCGCCGGCGTCTCCGCCTGCTTCTGTTCGGGTCAGAAATCGGTCTGGGCTCGCTGCTCGTCGTCTTTGTCATCCTGCCGCTGTTTCATCTGGACCCTCAACACGCCTGGTATGGAATCGTCGGCGCCATACTGTTTCTCACGTTCCCCCTCACGCTGGCGTACGTCATCGTCGTGCAGCGTGCCATGGATGTCCGCATACTGGTGCGCATCGGCACAAAGTATGCCCTGGCGCGCGCGACTCTCTCGTTTGCGCGGGCTACGCTGGCTGTGGCGCTGGTGCTCTCGCTCATCTTCATCCTGCGCGCTCCTGTGGTCACGCCACGCGCCCTGATTGAAATGGCCGTACTGGCCGGTCTTCTCCTGTTGCTGCAATCACGGTTCGTCCGCAACCTTTCCAACTGGCTGGACCGGCGCTTCTTTCGGGAAGCCTATAACTCCGATCAGTTGCTGGCCGAGCTATCGAATCAGGTGCGCAAATATAACGACAGTGGCACCATACTGCGGCTGGTCACCGACAGCCTGGCGCGGACGCTGCACATCGACAAAATTGCAGTAATGCTGCGCAAGCCCGGCGGATTCGACCTGGAGCAGGGGCATGGCCTGCAACTTGCCGCCGATGCAGGAGGCGGCTCCATCCGCTTACCACTCAATTCCACTACCATACGCAACCTGACGCGCATCAACAGCCCGGTAAAGCTCTACCGGGAAAACCCTGATGGCTGGCTGCTGCTGGCCAGCCAGCCCGAGCGGAAGATGCTGGATGCACTCTCATCCGAGCTTTTGCTGCCGCTGCCTGGGCGCGAACAGATGATGGGCCTCATCTCTCTGGGACCGAAACGGTCGGAAGAGCCATACACCTCGTCCGACCTTCGCCTGCTGGAGTCAGTCGCCACGCAGACCGGCCTGGCGCTCGAGATTGGCGAGCTGGCGCGATCCCTGGCCAGCGCGGCGGCACAGCGCGCCCGCATTGAGCGCGAAATTGAGGTCGCCCGCGAAGTGCAGGAGCGGCTGTTTCCGCAGGAGATTCCGGTGCTGGATGGCGTCAGCCTCGCCGGCCATTGCCGCCCGGCGCAAGGTGTGGGCGGCGACTACTACGACCTGTTCCCGCTCGACGATGGCCGCATTGGCATTGCGATTGGCGATGTGAGTGGAAAGGGCATCTCCGCCGCGCTGCTGATGGCCAGCCTGCGCGCCTCCTTGCGTGGCACTACGCTGGACGCGCCGAAAAACCTGGCGCCAACTATCGAAAAGGTCAACCGGCTGGTCTACGAGGCCTCTGCCAGCAACCGTTATGCGACGTTCTTCTTTGCGACCTTTGACCCGCGCACGGCGGAACTGGTGTACGTAAACGCCGGCCACAACGCGCCGTTTCTGCTGCGGCGCAATGCGGATGGATTTGAAGTATCGCGCCTGGAAGCGGGAGGTCCTGTCGTCGGTCTGCTGCCCATCGCCAGCTATGAGGAGCAGCGGCTGCAGCTTGCCCCCGGAGATTTGCTGCTGACCTATACCGACGGCATCAGCGAAGCCATGACGACCGACGATGAGGAGTGGGGCGAGGAGCGGATGCTGGCGGCGGTGCAGGCCGCCTATGATCTCCCAGCGAGCGAGATTGTTCCCGCCGTTCTGGCCGCCGCCGATGCTTTTACCGGCAGTGCGTCACAGCATGATGACATGACGCTGATGATCCTGAAACTGGACGCATCCGGAGAACCGGCGAACGCCTGAAGCGCTACTCGTCGCCTTGCCGCAGGGCCGCAATGGCGCCCAGGTCTTCAAGCGTCGTTGTGTCGCCCTTTACTTCACCCGTCTCCGCCAGCTCCCGCAGCAGGCGCCGCATAATTTTGCCGGAGCGCGTCTTGGGCAGGCTTTCCGCAAACCGCAGATCATCCGGCCGTGCCAGTGCGCCAATCTGCGCCGTCACCCATGCCCGCAGTTCATCTTTCAACTGCGGCGTGGGCTTGTGTTGCGACTCCAGTGTGACGAAGGCGGAGATTGCCTGTCCTTTGAGCGGATCGGGCCGGCCCACCACAGCAGCCTCCGCCACCTTGGGATGCGCAACCAGTGCAGACTCCACTTCCATCGTGCCCAGGCGATGACCAGAGACGTTGATGACATCGTCCACACGGCCCATCAGCCACAAGTAGCCGTCGGGGTCGCGGCGCGCGCC
>JAJZCP010000031.1 GCA_021846065.1 Acidobacteriota bacterium | reverse complement strand
GCTTCAGTGTTGGCTGCAAGGGCTTTGTGATTGGCCACGGTGAAGTCAATCGTGGCGTCGGTCGATTTGCTGCCGTCCTTTGCGGTGCGCATCAGACCGGGCTTGCCGGCGGCGTTGGTCCAGAGCGCAGCGGGGATGGGCTTGCCGGTCATGTCATCCTCGACAGCGTAGTCGATCTTGACCGCCGGATCGAGCTTGCGCATGGCCTGCACGGTGCCGATCTGACGCCAGGGGAAGCCGATCGAACGCTCGCCTGCCGTGCCGATAGCGACGGTCTGTCCTGCACCGGGGCCGATCATGGCGACGGAGGCGAGATTGGCGGAGCTGAGCGGCAGGATGGAGCCTTCATTTTTGAGCAGCACGGCGGCGTCTTCCGCGGTTTTGCGGATGACGCGAGCGTTCTCCTCGACAGCGTGGACGGGCGGGTCTTTGGGCGCAAGCTGGCCCGGGGTGGGGTGATCGAGATAGCCGAATTTGTCCATCTCATAGAGGACGGTTCCGGCGGCGCGGGTGATGGTGGACTCAGAGAGCTTGCCTTCCTGACGGAGGTTCCAGAAGTTCACATGCGCATCCCGGACCGAGCCGAAGGTGCCGGCATTAAAAGGCTTTTGCGGGGGTTCTTCCGGCAGCGGGCGACCGAAGAAGCCGGCCATCATGGCGGTGTTGAATTTGAGCGGCTTCGGCGGCTCCGGCTTGTCGGTGGTGAAGAAGGAGAAGATCATTGCGCCCATCGGACTGCCTTTGGGACCAGGGCCGGGCATCTCCATGTCGAGGCCGTTGTTGATGAAGTCCGGCGCGTGGACCGCGCCCCAGTCGGAGGTGACGAAACCCTTGAAGCCGACCTGATCGCGGAGGATGGTGACGAGGGTGTTCGGGTTGCCGCAGGCAGCGATACCGTTGACCTTGTTGTAGGAGCACATGATCGATGAGACACCCACGCGGACCGCGTCGATGAAGGGCGAGACATAGATTTCGTGCAGAGCCTGCTGGCCGACCCAGACATTGCCGCCGTCGGTGTCATAGGCGACGTAGTGCTTGGCCTGAGCCATGACGTCTTCGCCCTGTACGCCGCGGATGAAGGCGGCGGCGGTGTCGCCGGTGAGGACGGGGTCTTCGCCGTAGGTGTTGTAGCCGCGGGCGAAGGTGATGTCGCGGTCGATGTTGATGAAGGGCTGGAGGACGACATCGATGCCGAGAGCTTTGGCTTCACGCGCGACGACCTGGCCATTGGCGACGGCATCGGCATGGCTGAAGGTGGCGGCCAGACCCATGGTGGCTGTCTCTGCCTGAGAAGGATAGCGGGTGAGGATGCCGGGAGGTCCGTCGGAGAAGCGCAGCGGCGGAATGTGCAGGCGGGGGACTCCGGTGAGATATCCGGCCTGGCCCTGATTGGTGGCGGGATCTTCAGAAGCGCCGCGGATGAGCGCCATTTTTTCGTCAAGGGTCATCTGGCTGAGCAGCTTGTCGACGCGGGCATCTCCGGTGACGACGGGGACGGACTGGGCGAGAAGCGGAGCGGCAAAGGATGCGGTGAGCGCGGCGAGCAGCAGGGAATGCCGGGCGGCGCGCTGCCATCGGGATGTTAAAGACATACGACTGTCTCCTCTAATTTTTTATGACCAGCGAAATGCGGCAGAGGTGCGGATGTTCTGGCAGGATCTGCGCGTCACTCAGTCAAACAGGTTTGAACAAAATACGCAAACCGATAGGGAAACCGTTCCCTGTTGCGGACAAAGAATCGCGTAATGAAGCATATTGCGCGAGTGTAAGAACGCCACAAGGCAAGGTCAGGACCGGCGGCAAGCAACTCCAGTATGCTTGGGCTGATGGAATGGAAATGAGCCACGAGGAGAAAAAGCGAGAAGAGCCGCGAGGGACGATGCTGGAGCGGCTGCTGGCCAGGGATCGGAAGACGCTGGCGCGCGCGCTGACGCAGGTAGAAAGCGGAGACACCCAGGCTGCCGAGCTAGTGGCAGCATGTCGCCGGTCTATGGCACAGCAGGGGTGGTCGCGGCGAGCGGTGCGGCTGGGGTTGACGGGCGCTCCGGGCGCGGGCAAAAGCACGCTGGTCGAGGGGTTGACGCGGGCGCTGCGGCAGCGCGGGAGATCGGTCGCCGTGCTGGCGATTGATCCATCCAGTCCGCTGACGGGTGGGGCGATTCTGGGTGACCGGATTCGTATGCAGTCGATGGCCGGCGAGGATGGCGTCTTCATCCGATCGATGGCGACGCGGGGGCATTTGGGCGGAGTGGCGGCGGCGGCGGAAGATGCTCTGACTCTCATCGAGTGCGCGGGCTGGGATGTGCTGTTGGTGGAGACGACGGGCGTGGGCCAGGGCGAGGTGGATGTGGTTCCGCTTGTGGATGCGGTTGCGTTGGTGCTGGCTCCGGGAATGGGCGATGCGGTGCAGGCGATGAAGGCCGGCGTGCTGGAGATTGCCGATGTGCTGGCGCTGAACAAGGCGGATCGCGACGGGATGGATGAGCTGGAGCAGGAGATGGCTGCGGCTGAGGCACTGACGGAAACGGTGACGGGACGCGCTCCGCGAACCATGGTGCGGACGGTGGCGACAAGCGGCGAAGGCGTGGACGCGCTGCTCGATGCGTTGCTTGCGATTGCTTGTGATCGTGACGGCGTTCGGCAGCAGCAAAGCAAGCAGAATGCGAAGCAAGCGGCAGATTTGCGCGTGTCGGGTCCTTTGCGCGAGTCGGGTCCGCAGATCGATCATCTGGGAATTGCCGTGCATTCGCTGGATGCGGCGGAGGGTTTCTATCGAGCACTGGGGCTGGAGCCGCAGCCACGGGAGACGATTGCCGCTGAACGTGTGCGCGTGACGATGCTGGCCGCGGGAGAAAGCCGCATTGAACTGCTGGAGGCAACGGAGGCGGAATCGTCCATCGCCAGATTTGTTGCGCGTCGTGGCGAGGGATTGCATCATGTGGCGCTGCGCGTGCGTGATCTGGACGATGTGGTGGCACGGCTGCGCGCGCAGGGCGTGAGACTGGTAAACGAGCAGATTCAGGTGGGAGCGGGCGGACACCGCTATGTGTTTGTGCATCCGGCAAGCGCGCATGGAGTACTGCTGGAGTTGGTGGAGGCTGCGCATTGATTCATCCGAGAGAGCGAGAGAATGCCCTGCTGCTGGGCATCGACACCTGCGGCGTAGCCGGGAGTGTGGCGCTGGCGCGCGTGCAGGATGGCCGGATGATCGTGCTGGGCGAGTCGAGTTTGGCCAGCCGCGAATGCGCTGCGGGACTGGTGCCTGCCATTGCAGGCTTGCTGCGCCAGTCCAACTGCACGATGGGAATGCTGGACGGCGTGGTGGTGGTCCATGGACCGGGAAGTTTTACGGGGATTCGCGTAGGCGTGGCGACGGCCAAAGGGCTGGTGAAAGCGCGAGCGCTGCCTCTGCTTGCGATTTCGCGCCTCGCGATCCTGGCCGCCGCAGGAGGTACGGATTGCGCCGCGCTGGATGCCTGGCGTGGGCAGATCTTTGTCGGTCAGCGAACGGCGGATGGCTGGCAGGAACGGTTAGTGACGGCGGGCGAGTTTCGCGTGGCGGAAAACTCGCTGCTATTGCCGGAGCGAGTGGCTGTCTGTGAGGAATCCGTGGCGCAACTGCTGGAAGCTCTGGCGGAGGAGTCGCGAGTTGTTCGTGTGGCCGCGCCGGGAGCCGTGCAGGCGCTGGAGTTTACGCAGCAACGCTGGCTCGCCGGAGAATGGGATGATGCGTCTGCGCTCGATGGGCACTATCTGCGCGGGACTGAACGCGGAACGGAATCTGAATTGAACCGTGGAATGGAGGCGCGCGCGGCAACGGCGCGCAACGCGGAATGACCGACGCGGCGACAATCCAGATGAAGCCGATGCAGGCCGAAGATATCGAGCGTGTGCGGGAGATCTGCGCCAGGCTGCCGGAGGCTCCGCAGTGGACCGAGTGGCAGTGGCGGCAGATGCTGACTGGCCGCGAAGTTCAGCGGATTGCGCTGGTGGCTACTGTGAATACCGGCGAGAGTATCGGCAAGAATGCCGGAGCGGAGACAGGAATCGTGGCAGTTTCAGTCACTTCCTTGGTGCTGGAGGATGCGGAGCTGGAAACCATTGCGGTGGCAGGAGCGTGGCAGCGACGTGGCGTGGGCCGTCGGCTGCTGGAGGGCTTGATGCAGCGTTGCGCCGAGGTCGGCGCGCGGCGGTTGATGCTTGAGGTTCGGGCGTCCAATCAGGCGGCGCAGCGACTCTACAGCATCGCGGGTTTCACGGAGACGGGACGCAGACCGGGCTATTATCGCGATCCTGCGGAAGATGCGGTGAGGATGGAGCGCTGGCTGGCCTGAGCATTGGCTGGTTTAAGCACGAGCTGGCTTTTGCAGTCGGTTTGGGGCAAAGCTTGTGGTTCTCCTCTGATTTGCCGAGTGGCGGGAATTTTTCAGTTGCCGGGCTGTTCGTTCTGGGCGTATACAGGATTGTCCGCTGTATCGCGAGGTGAACCATGACGGAACTCCTGGAAGCAAGCAATGGCGCTGAGATGGAACGACTGATGCATGAGCATCGCCTCTATGCTCAGCGACTGGACGAGCTGATGGCCAAACCGTATCTGTCGGTGGAAGAGCAGATGGAAGAGGTGCGGCTGAAGAAGCTGAAGCTGCACACCAAAGACCTGATGACGGCTCTGGAACATCGAATTCCAGCGGTTGCCTGAGGGAACAATCACCGTCGGTGGTCCTCTATTCCGGGAAGTTTGCCCGCACGGAATGGGCCGCTTTCCGCATGGTACGTGGCTGCGCCGTATAATCGTTGGGGATTATGGTCAAAGACGGTTACTTTTACGGCGTGGGATTTCTGGCGGCCGCAGCGGCGCTTGGCTGGTTTCTTACTGTGTGGCTGGCGGTGCCCTGCATACTGCTGGCAGCATTCTTCCTGTGGTTTTTTCGCGATCCTCACCGGACGATTCCAGCAGGTGAGGGGCTGGTGGTCTCGCCCGGGGATGGTGTGGTGACGGAAGCGGCCCGCATCGTGACCGCGGAGGGTGAGCGGCAGCGCATCAGCATCTTCCTGAGCGTCTTCAATGTCCACGTCAATCGCTCGCCGATTGCGGGTGTTGTGACGGAAGTGCGCTACCAGAAAGGGCTTTATCTGAATGCGATGAACCCGGCTTCAGCAGAGCGCAACGAGCAGAACAGTGTGACCGTGCGCGCCGAAGACGGAGCAGAGGTCACCTTTCGTCAGATTGCCGGATTGCTGGCGCGACGTATTGTCTTTCATCGGAAACAGGGGGATCGCGTGGCGCGAGGCGAGCGCGTGGGGCTGATCAAGTTTGGCTCGCGGGTGGATGTGATCCTGCCGGCAGATGTGCAGGTGCTGGTGCAGCCCAAGATGCGCGTTGCGGGCGGCCGTAGCGTGCTGGCCAAGCTCGCAGGAGCGGGCAAGTGAACCAGCCGAGCTTTGCGATGGGCGCACGACACGATCGTCCTCGCAGGCGCCGCCGAGGCATGTTTGTGTTGCCCTCGCTGTTCACCGCGGCTGGCATCGGCGCTGGCTACTTTGCCATTACCCAGACGATGCAGGCGATGCAGGCGACGGTGGACGCGGCACAGAAGCTGGACTGGGCTGCGCTGGCGATCTGTTTTGCAATACCCTTCGACGCGCTTGACGGTCGCATTGCGCGGATGACGAATACGGCAAGCGATTTTGGCCGCGAGCTGGATTCGCTGGCCGATGCGATTACGTTTGGAGTAGCCCCGGCGCTGCTTGCGCTGGTGTGGGGATTTCACTTTCTGCCGGAGACGATCAGCCCGGAACTGGCGCATCCGATTGTGCAGGTGGGAACGTTTGTCTGCTTTCTCTATCTGCTTTGCGGCGTTTCACGCCTGGCTCGGTTCAATATCAGCCACGATCCTCAGCCTCAGAATCCCGGACGCCTGGACCGAAAGTATTTTGTGGGTATGCCGATTCCGGCAGCCGCGGGCCTGATTGCATCGTCGGTGCACTGTTTTTATGGGATTCCGATTCCCTACTGGTGGCTGTCGATCTTGTGGATTGTGTTGGTCGGGCTGATTGGATTCCTGATGGTGAGTACGTGGCGCTTCTGGTCCGGCAAGGAGATCAATCTGGGCCGGACGCAGCCGTTTCAGCTTTTGGCGTTGCTGGCGATCGGTATCTTTATCCTGATTCGTTTTTCGCGTGGCGTACTTTTTCTGATGGCGCTGGCGTATATGTTTTCCGGAATCTGGGCGCGTGCCGCCTACTCCTGGTCACGGCGACGCAGACACCAGTCTGCGGTGGTTGTCGCTGTGGCGGAGACGCAAGGTGGATTGCCCTCGGAAGGAGATCGTTCGCCGCGATGATGCCCGTGTTCAAGATTGGAGTTGTTGGCTCAGGTTCGCCGCTGGGCAGCGAGTTGAAGGAAGCGTTGGCAGAATCTGCCTTTGCCGGTGCGCAGTTTGTTCTGATGGAAGATCCGGAGGCACACGGCAAGCTCGATCAGATTGGCGACGAGCCAGCGGTAGTGCTAGGGCTGGGCCCTGATTCATTTGACGGCCTGGATTTTGTCTTCTTTGCCGGGAGCAAAGCGCAGACACAGCGCTGGAGCCGCAATGCTTTGCGCGTGGGCTGCACGGTACTGGATTTGACGGGCGTGCTGGAGGAAGAGCCGGAGGTGCTGATTCACAGCCCGTGGATGGAGCCGCTTCCGGGCGCTCCGGATCTGTTGACGCGAGCGGTAGTTCCGGCGCATCCGGCGGCGCTGGCGCTGGCTTTGCTGATGGGTCGGCTGAGGGCGTCAGGACGGCTTCGATCGGCTGCGGCGACAGTGTTGCATCCTGCATCAGAATATGGCGCCTCGGCGCTCGATGAACTCCATCAACAGACGGTGGGGCTGCTGAGTTTTCAATCCGTGCCGCGTTTGGTCTTTGATGCGCAGATTGCGTTTAACCAGCTTGTGGATACAGGCGAGTCCGCCCAGGTGAGCCTGCGCGCGACGGAAGAGCGGATTCGACAGCATCTGTTTGCCTTGACGCCGGATGTCGAGCTTTCCCTGCAATTGATTCAGGCTCCGGTCTTTCATGGACTTTGCTTTTCGGTGTGGGTGGAACTGGCTGAGGCGGTTCCTCGTGCCGCGCTGGAGCTGGCGCTGGCAGGCGTTCCTGTTGAGGTGCTCTCGACCGGCTCGGAAAGTCCGTCGAATTTAGCCGCCATTGGGCAAAACAATCTTCTGGTGCGCATTGGCTCGCCGTCGGACGAATCGACGCGAGAGCAGCACCTTCGGAAGTTCTGGCTTTGGGCGGCTTGTGACAACCTTCGCTTTGCCGCGCAGAATGCCGTCGATTGTGCGCTTGAACTGCGCCGTCTACGTCCGCAGGGCCAGGTACAGTAATCCGTCGAGTAAGCGACCGGCAGCGCCAGACTTGCCATCGCTGGCAAGCCAATCTGCTTCGTTCCCGCATCTTCAACTTCCATAGTCCCTGTCAGCGAATATCGGGTACGGGCGGGTGCGGGGCCAGCGCTTGCAGCGGACAAGGCCTGCGCTGCCCATGCAATCGCTGGGCAAGTGGCATTTACAAATGAGGCGTGTCGGCGATGAGCCGTTGTGTATATGCACTCTGCGGGGCGTGACAAAGCGATTCGGCCTCACCCATCTCCACCAGTCGCCCGCGCTCCAGCACCGCAATGCGCGTTGCCAGATAGCGCACCAGCGGCACCGAATGGCTGATGAACAGATAGGTTAGTTTCCGTTCCTTCTGCAACTGGCGCAACAGGTTGACCACCTGCGCCGCCACGCTCACATCCAGCGCGGAGACCGGCTCGTCCAGCACCAGAATCTCCGGCTGCAAGGCAAGAGCGCGCGCAATATTGATCCTCTGCTTCTGTCCGCCGCTGAACTCATGCGGGTAGCGCGCAAGCGCCGACTCATCCATTCCAACCGACCGCAGCAGTTCCGCCGCCGTCCTCCGCAGAGTTTGTCGGCTTGCATCGCCTGGCAGGCTGCGCCGATGGATGACGAGCGGCTCCGTCACCAAATCGAACACGCGCATACGCGGGTCCAGCGCAGCCGCGGGATCCTGAAATACCGGCTGCATCCTTCGCCGCAGCCCCTGAATAGTCACAGACGTGATGGCAATGCCGTCCACGCGCACGCTGCCTTTATCCGGCTCCGTCAGCCCTAACACCATACGCGCGAGTGTGCTCTTGCCGCTGCCCGATTCGCCCAGCAATCCCAGCGTCTCTCCGCGTTCCAAGGTAAAGCTGACGTCATCGACGACCGTCGTCTCCACTCGGCGCAGCCCAATGCGCCGCGCGTAGCGCCGAGTCAGCCCCTCTGCTTCCACCAGAGCCATGGCTCAGTCCAGCTTTGGATGCAGTTTGTGAAATCCTGTCGCATCCTGATAAGCGCGGCCAAATGCAAGCAGCTTGGCATCCTGATAATGGCTGGCCAACAGAGTCAGGCTGACCGGAGTTCCGGGTCCACCGATATTGTCGTCGTTGCCATCGTCAACCCTGGGCGGCTTGGGCGCGTCTGCACCGCGCAATCCGTTGGGTACAATCAGCGCTGGATGTCCGGTCAGGTTGGTTGCCACCAGTTGCTCGCCGTTGGTTGGCGTCACGATGATATCCACCTGCTCAAAGAGCCTGGCCCACTCCTGGATCGCAAGCGTACGCGCACGATTGGCCTGAATATACTCAACTGCGGGATAGAAGCGCGAGACACGGAAATCGTTGGGCCAATCCTGCGGCCCTTGTTCGGTCAGCAGACTGTCTCGGCCACTCATCGTCAGGTCGTCAAACGCCGCGGCCGCTTCTGCCGTCAACAACGGCGCCATCGCACCGTAAGGCAGTTTGGGCAACTGCACCGGAATCAGAGTCGCGCCCATCCGGCGAAGAGCGCTGAGCGCGGCCTGATCGTATTGCTGGTCATAGACGCGTCGTGCGTGTCCGGCGGCGAACATGGAATTGCGTAGTTCGCGAGCTTTTTTCTGCTCTGCCGTCTCGTTGCCCTGGGCTGCGCGCGGATGAAATGCTGCGATTGGCTCAAACTCGCTTTGGAAGTAGCCGATGCGCAGCTTCTTCCAGTCATAGTCAACATTCCAGTTGAACGCGGCGTTACGCGTGGAGAGGTCCTTGCCATCCGGGCCAAAGATCGCCTGCATGGCCATGGCACAATCCTCAACGCTTCGACAGATCGGACCCAGCTTGTCCATCGTCCAGCTCAGCGCCATCGCTCCGGTACGTGGAACAAAGCCAAACGTAGGCCGCAATCCTGTATCGCCGCAGCGTGTGGAAGGAGACGAAATCGAACCCAGCGTCTCGGATCCAATGGCAAAACCGACGCAACCGGCCGCCACAGCGCTGGCCGGTCCTGCCGACGAGCCACTAGAACCCTGTTCCGGATTCCACGGATTCCGCGTCTGACCGCCAAACCAGTGATCGCCCATGGCGAGCGCGCCCAGGGTCAGCTTGGCGACAAGAATCGCTCCGGCTGCATCCAGCCTCTCGACAACCGTGGCATCTTCATCGAGTTGCTGTCGCTGAAAGCCACCCGCGCCCCACGTCGTCGGATAGCCTTTGACCGCAAGCAAGTCTTTTGCGCCCCAGGGAATTCCGTGCAGCGGACCACGGTAAAGACCCGCGGCAATCTCCGCGTCGGCAGCACGGGCCTGCGCCAGCGCACGCTCCTCCGTCAGCGTAATGACGAAGTGCAGTTTTGAGTCATATTTTTTCAGTCGTTCCAGATACATTTGCGTCAACTGGGTTGCCGTCACTCGCCGCGCTTTCACCAGCGCCGCCAGTTCTCCGACCGTCGCGAAGGCGAGATCGTTCAGATCTGACGGAGCCGCGGATGCTTCTACCCGACTCCATTTCGGCTGCTCGATCCCGGTTTCGACCACCGCCCCGGCAGGCAGCGGATCAAAGACAAAAGCCGGAGCTACGCTGTTCGGCATCTTGAGCTTGCGGATGGCATCGTAGCTCTCGCGCTGCGACTCCAATCCATCGAGCATCATCTGTCGCTGTGCTGCGGTCAGATGAACCCCTGCCAATGCTGCTGCCTGGTCGATCATCTCGGAAGTGATCGGCGCTGGCTCGTCGGGAGATTTCTCCTGAGCCTGAGCGGAGAGCGTGAGTAAAACACCGGGCAAAAGGGCTGAACCAACGCCCGCCTGCGAGCAAAGTGTGAGAAAA
Organism: Acidobacteriota bacterium; assembly: GCA_021846065.1. The sequence goes on along the minus strand of JAJZCP010000031.1, from coordinate 164 downwards.
CTTCTTCGGTTCAAACGACCTTCTGTCCGCTTCATGCGTTGCACCTTTCGTGGCTCTCTTGACGACACTGGAATGGAAGCATAAGCGCAAAAGCCTCCTATGCAGGAGGCTTTTGCGTTGAGTGTCCACTTCGTTTACTTCATGTTTCCGTTGGAGTCCATGAC
>JAJZCP010000030.1 GCA_021846065.1 Acidobacteriota bacterium | reverse complement strand
AAGCTTGGTGCACCGGAGCTTGGTGCACCGGAGCGGATGAGGATGCTGTGCGTGGGTTTGCGGCTGAAGCAGAAGAACGGACAGCAGTAGAAGATGCAGCGGATGCCGCGGAGTTTGTCGGCAAGGCGGCAAGTCCGCTGAGAATCTGTTCCATGGGAACGAGACGTTGTGCGTGCACTAGTCGCAGCAGGCCGAGTTCCAGATGGAAGCGCTGCTCCTGGCGGAAGCCGAGATCATCGAAGGTGCGCAGCAGCAACTGAAGGTTGCGCGTGAGTTCTTCTTCGGAGAAAAGCAGCGAGGTGCGTGCGGCGCGGGCGCGCTCTTCGGCTGCAATCTGAAGCAGAGTGGTGTTTTCGCCGCCGAGCGAGGCCATGAGCGTGTTGCGCAGATAGCGGACCATCTGGCGGGCGATGGCGATGGGGCTGTTGCCGCTGGTGAGCAGGCGGTCCAACTCATACATGAGCGGGGCGGATTCGCCCTTGGCGATGATCTCGAAGAGCCGCTCCAGCGTTGCGTTGGGCAGCGCGCCCATCAGCTCGCGAATGAGTGCGGCTTCCAGCAGTGGCTTGCCGTCCTGGCGCGGTGCGGAGGCGATCGCCTGGTCCATGATGGAGAGCGCGTCGCGCATGGAGCCGTCACCTGCCTCGGCCAGCAGGGCAAGCGCTTCGTCCTCGAAGAGAATGTCTTCGCGCGCGGCGATGGTGCGAAGTTGGCTGAGGATGTCGTCAAAACGGACGGCGTGAAAGCTGAAGTGCTGACAGCGGGAGCGGATGGTCTGTGGAATGTTTTCCGGCTCTGTGGTGGCCATCATGAAGACGGCCCACTCGGGCGGTTCTTCCAGGGTCTTGAGGATGGCGTTGAAGGCGGCATCGGTGATCTGGTGCGCTTCGTCGAGCAGGAAGATTTTGTAGCGTTCGCGAGCCGGGCGCACGGTGGCCTGGCTACAGATGGAGCGCACGTCATCGATGCCGCGGTTGGAGGCCGCGTCGATCTCGATGAAGTCAAAGGACTGGGTGACCGCTTCATGACTGCCGCCGGAGGAGATTTCCCGGCAACTGACACATTGCAGACACGGCTCGACATCGGGCCGCTCCGGGGAGCCGACGATCGAGCGGCAGTCCAAAGCCATCGCCAGGATGCGGGCGATGGTGGTTTTGCCGATGCCGCGATGGCCGGAGAAGATGTAGCCGTGAGCGACGCGCTGCTGTGTGAGCGCGTTTTTCAGCGTGCGCGTGACGTGGTCCTGTCCAGCAACATCGGCAAAGCGCTGCGGACGATATTTTCGCGCCAGAACCTGATAAGCCATCGGGTGGTGCTCCCAAATGGGATTGTATCGTTTGCTGCAAGGCGCGATGGCCGGCACCTGTGGATGTTTGCGATGCAGGGCATCCCGGAATGCGGGAACAGGCATCGTAAGTACTGAACATCCGGAGCAATCCGCCGGAGCCTCCATCAAAGGCTCACCGGCGAATTCGATTCTGCCGGTGACAAGGAGAAACGATGAAGTACAAAGGAATGATTGGGGCCGCGCTGGCTTGCGCGCTGACGTTTGTTGCATCCGCAGAGATTCGGACCGATTTCAACCATCACGCGGATTTTGCGAAATATCACACCTTCTCGATCGGAAAGATCAATACATCGAATCCGCTGGACGCCAGCCGGATCAAGCGCGTGGTGACGCGCGATCTGGAGATGCGCGGCTTGCAGTTGGTGCCGACGGGCGGCGATCTGGTCGTCTTCGCAAAGGATAAGGTGAAGACCGAACACGAGATGGAGACGATGTACAACGGCATGGGCGGCGGCTGGGGTGATGGCTGGGCGTGGGGTGACGACTGGGGGGACGGCTTTGGCGGAGGAATGGGCGGTTTTGGCGAAATGGGCGGAATGGGGGGAATGACCACCGCAACGACAACTGAAGTGGATCAGCGTACGGGAAAGTTTGTGCTCGATCTTTTTGAAGGATCAAGCAAGAAACTGCTCTTCCGCGGCGTGGCCGATCAGGATATCTCCAACAAATCCAGCAAAGAAAAGAAGACGCTGGACAAGGACGCCGACGACATGCTGAAAAAGTTTCCCATCAAGCCCATGAAGCACGACAAAATGAAGATGTAGTCGGCCTGAGCTGTTACGAACAAGTGCAATTGCAGGCAGGATCGCAGATCGCACGCCTCATCCACTATGCTGGAACGGGGCTGCGGCTGCGATTTTGTTTGTGCGGTTGCCACGGTTGTTGAGGTTGGAGCGAAGAATTCGAGTGACGGGGAATCGGATGACGGAAATGAAGAAGCTGGGGCTGATTTTGTTGATGTGCGGCGGCATCGTTGCGCGGGCGCAGAGCAGCAGCCAGCAGACAAATCCTTTTCCCGAAGAGACGCAGCAGTCGTCCTCACAGACAAAACAGCAGAGCGCTCCGACGCCTCTGAAAAAACCGGGAAACAGCGCTCCTGGGACGAACGGCAGCGGCACGGAGCAGAATCCGTTTCCCGGCGAAGACTCGAATGCGCCGGTTCTGTCGGTTGAGCCGGGAAGTGCAAATGCAGCGCCTGCGCATGCGACGCCGTCGCCGACGGTGAGCGATCTGGACCCGGATGGCGATCCGGTGCGTACGCCGGAGTGGAACGAGGCGGATGCTGATCCCGCAGTTGCTGCGGCCAGTCAGGATGCGGCGAGTGGGTACAGTTCAAGCAACTCCGGAGTGCAGGACTGGAATACTCCCGATCCCGAGCCGAGTCGAGGGAAAAAGAAAAAGGGTCAACAGGAAGTGGCCGAACAGACTCCGGAGCAGCGGTTGAAGGAAGATCTGAGCGTGGGATCGTTCTATGCGGATCAGAAGAACTGGGCAGCATCTGAGTCACGGTTTGCCGAGGCGTTTCAGATGAATCCCGAAGAGACAAAGGCGCTGTGGGGACTGGCGGTCGCCGAAGAGCACCTGCAGGAGTACACCAAGGCCAGGCAGCACTTTGAGCTGTATCTGAGCTATGGAATGGATGGGCGCGAAGCCAAACAAGCGCGCCAGGCGCTGAAAGAGATGCCACAGACTGACGGCGCGCAGAATCACTGAGCAGCAGCGGCGGCTTTCGTGGGAACACGCCGGATTACAGAGAAAAACGAAGCCAAAGATGCAGCAGCCAGCCGGGGTGGAATATCTCCGCGATAGCGGCAAGCGCAAGAAACGTGCCGAGCGGCAGAGGCATGGCTGCCCAGTCCGTTGCACTGCGGCGCAATTTGCCGAGAAGCATCCAGAGCAGCGCGGCCGCCGAGGCGGCAAAGACGGCGATCAAGAAGGAATCCAGCATGGCGGTGAAACCAAGCCACGCGCCGAGCGCGGCCATCAGCTTGGCATCGCCAAGGCCCATGCCTTCGCGCCTGCGCACCAGCCAGTAAGTCAGCCGAATGACGAGCACAATTGCCGCGCCGACGAGGGCCGCAAGAGTGGCCGCAAGCAACGCGGAAGGCAGTGTTGGTTGCAGACCGGATGAGTGGAGCAGCTCGGCCACCAAAGGCGAAACAGGTGCTGGAGCAAGATTGGCGCGCAACCCCTGCCACAGCAGTCCAAGCGCAATGGCGGGCCATGTGATGCGATCCGGCAGCCATAAATGTTGCCAGTCCAGAGCTGCGAGCAGCAGCATGAGCCAGCAGAAAACCGCAACGGCCAGCGCGTGGGCCAAAGGCGCGGGCTGATGCGCTGAAGCAGCAGCGGCGCAAGCCCAGAGCGCTGCCGTGGCGAGTTCCATGAGAGGATAGGCGGGCGAGATGGGCTGACGGCAGAAGTGGCAGCGGCCGCGTAGCAGAATCCAACTGAGAACGGGAAGATTCTGCCACCAGGCCAGCAGGCGCTGGCAGTGCGGGCAGTGAGAGCCGGGATGGACGATGCTCTCCCCGGCGGGCAGACGCAGGCGCACCACATTGAGGAAGCTGCCGAAGAGCAAGCCGAAGAGAGCAAAAAGCGCGGGCGCGGGTTGGAGCAGTGCGTGCATCGGGCTATGCGCAGTGTACCGGGTGGCGCGCCGCACGGCGCAGGGAAGCGTGCATCCGCGGGTTAGAGTAAAAGTATGCAAAGTGGCATGAAGCATGAGCCGCCAGAGAGTGCGACCCGAGCGGCGGAGCAGTTTGCCGAGTCGGTGCGGATCATGGCGCGGTTGCGTGGGCCGGACGGATGTCCGTGGGACCGGAAGCAGGACTTCGATTCGATTCGGAAATATACGCTGGAAGAGACCTGGGAGGTGCTGGATGCAATCGAGCGCCGGGACTGGGGAAATCTGCGCGAGGAACTGGGCGACTTGATGCTTCAGGTGCTGTTCTATGCGCAGATGGCTGCGGAGCACGAGTCGGCGGGATTTTCGATGGCCGATGTGCTGGTGGAGCTGAACCGCAAGCTGGTGCGCCGCCATCCGCACGTCTTCGGCGAGGAGGCCTCGCGCGCGGCGGGAAATGTGGCAGCGGTGGACGCGGATGTGGATGGTTCATCCGAGCGCGTGCTGGCAAACTGGGAAACAATCAAGAAAGCGGAAAAACAGCGGACAGAAACACGGAACAGTGGCGATGCTGGGCGCGTGGGAGTGCTGGATGGCGTGGTGCGCGGGCAGCCTGCGCTGGCGGAGGCTGCGCAGATCGGATCCAAGGCGGCCAAGGTTGGATTTGACTGGACGGAGTGGACCGAACTGCTGAAGAAACTGGCTGAAGAGACCGAAGAACTGGTGGCTGAGGCGCGCGAGCCGGAGGACGCTCCTGCGCGACAGGCGCGGATGGAAGCCGAACTGGGCGATCTGCTTTTTACTGCGGCGCAACTGGCGCGGCATCTTGGCGTGGATGCGGAGATGGCGCTGCGCGGAGCCAATCTGCGTTTCCGTCGGCGCTTTGCGTGGATGGAAGCGATGAGCGGACAGGCGCTGGAACAGGCGAAAGCAAGTGAACTGGAAGAGTTGTGGCGGCGGGCCAAGCAGGCGCTGGCCAACGAAGAAAAGCAGTCGATGGAGCAGGCGAAATGATTGCGATGCGTGAGTGCCGCGGGCTGGAGGAGCTGGAAGCCTGTGTGCAGTTGCAGATAGACGTGTGGGGCTATGCGGATGGAGATGTAATTCCGCGGCGGGTATTCCTGGTGGCACAGAAGATCGGCGGCCAGGTGATTGGCGCGTTTGATGCAGGCAATGCCGACAGCGAGGAGCTGGGCAGCGCCGCAAAGATGATCGGATTTGCGCTTTCGCTGCCAGGCGTGAAAGCGCAGGGCACGGCTGGGCGTCCTGTGAGCTATCTTCACTCGCACATGCTCGCCGTGCGCGAGGGATATCGGAATGCGGGCATCGGTCGGAGGCTGAAGCTGGCGCAGCGCGAGGATGCCCTGCGGCGCGGAATCACGCACATGGAGTGGACCTTCGATCCGTTGGAGATCAAGAACGCACATCTGAACATTCACCGGCTGGGAGCGATTGTGCGGCGCTATGAGCCGAATTTCTATGGCAGTTCAAGTTCGCGGTTGCAGGGCGGCTTGCCGACGGATCGGCTGGTGGCGGAGTGGAGCATGGATTCTGCGCGGGTAGCGGCGCGGCTGTCCGAGCAAGCAAATGATCGAGATGAAACCACCGGGTTGCAGGAAGACGAGCAGGTGATTGTGCCGAAAGCGGTTTACGCCTGGAAAGCAGAGGAGCGTACGCGATCGCTGGCCGAGGAGGTGCAGACTCGGAATCGAGAGCGCTTGCAGGATGCTTTCCGTCGCGGGCTGGCGGTGGTGGATTACCGCGTCGATGGAGCAGGAAACGGTTGTTTTCTGTTGGGGAAGATGGACCCGGCTGTGGCAGGATAGTAATGATCCCTCTGGTCGCTGTAAGGATGGCCTGAACCGAGGTTCCGGTGAGCGATACCCTATAGAGTGCTTCCCCCTAAAAAAGGATGACAGCGATGAAGATTGACGCAATTTATCTGCGCGAACTGAACCTGCCGCTGGTGCGACCGTTTCAAACCAGCTTTGGCGTTACGCGGGATCGCCGCGTGGTGCTGGCCGAGGTGCATTCAGAGGGATTGATTGGCTGGGGCGAATGCACGGCTGGCGAGCATCCGCACTTTTCCGAGGAATCGGTGGATTCGTGCTGGCAGGTGATCGTGGATGAGCTTGGGCCATTGTTGGCCGCTGCGGAGCCGGAACACGGCGGGCAGATTCCACGTTTTTTCAGCCAGGTGCGCGGCAACCGCATGGCCAAGGCAACGCTGGAGAATGCGATCTGGGACCTGGAAGCGCAGCGGAAGGGAATCTCGCTCAGCCATCTGCTGGGCGGAACGCGCGATAGGATTCCGTGCGGGGTCTCGATCGGAATTCAGCCGAGCATCGAAGCGTTGCTGGAGATGATCGAGCGCGAGGTTGCAGCCGGCTATCAGCGCATCAAGCTGAAGTGCAAGCCGGGCTGGGATGTTGAGGTCTTCGACCGCGTGCGCAATCGCTTCCCGGCGATTACGCTGAGCTGCGATGCAAACTCGGCCTATCGGCTGAAGGATCAGGACCACCTGATGCAGTTTGAGGCATTTGATCTGCTGATGATCGAGCAGCCGCTGTGGCACGATGATTTCTACTTCCACTCGATGCTGCAAAAGCGGCTTGCGACGGCTATCTGCCTGGATGAATCCATTCGCAACCGGCGCGATGCGCTGGCGGCGATCGAGATGGAGTCCTGCCGTATCATCAACATTAAACTGGGGCGCGTGGGCGGATTCTCCGAGGCGATTGCCGTGCATAATGCGGCCTATGAGCGCGGGATTCCGGTCTGGTGCGGCGGAATGCTGGAGTCCGGCATCGGGCGCTCGCACAACATTGCTCTTTCCACGCTGGCCAATTTCTCCCTGCCCGGCGATGTCTCCGCTTCCAGGCGGTATTGGACCGAGGACATCATCGAGCCGGAGGTTACCGTTTCTTCGCAGGGGGAGATCATGATTCCGGAGATGCCGGGGCGGGGATTTTCCGTGCGCCTGGATCGTGTGGAGAAGCTGACGGTGCGCAAGGAACACATCCAGGCGCGCGTTGCGGTTGCTGTGTGATGTTGCGTGCCTGCGTCGCGCTGAGCGCTATTGGCGGGTGAGCGACTGAATGAGAGTGGCCGCGTCGGGCCATTGCGCGGCGAGCTGGGTGCAGACGCCGCTTTCGTAATCTGTGAAATCGAAGCCGGGAGTGACGGTGCAGCCAAGCAGCACAAATTGCCCTGCATCGAGAAGGCGCGTCCCCTGCCAGACGCCCGCGGGAACAAGCGTCTGCACGGATTGCCCCTGGTCGATGCGCGGGCCAAGCACGATGCGCCGATGAGAGCCGTCGGGCCAGAGCTGGAGCATTTCGACGGGATCGCCAAGGTAGAAGTGGAAGATTTCGTCTGAGACCAGGCGATGCATCTCAGAGAATGTGCCCGGTTCGAGCAGGTAATAAATCGCCGTGGCTGCAGGACGCGAGCCGTTGCTGGCAAGGAGATGTTGCGACGAGGCATAGGTGCGACGGTAGCTGCCGCCTTCCACGGGATGGGGTTCCAGCGCAAGTAGCTTTTTGATCCGTGCTGCGTTCATCGGAAGTGCGTTGAGAGGCAGTGGGTTCATGGGCATGTCTGGGCCGCGAGGGGGATTGTCTCAGATCTGCGGCGATACAATCAGTGTATGCAAATTGTGCTTTATTCCGCATCTTGGTGCCGAGATTGCCGTGCGGCGAAACATTACCTGAGCGAGCATGGCATCGCTTACGAGGAAATCGACATTGAGGAGACGCCTGGCGCTGCCGAGGAAGTGATTCGCCGCGTGGGCAAGCGTGCGATTCCGCAGATGGTCATCGACGGCGAGTGGTTCCAGCCGTATCGACCGGGCGAGGGATTGCTGTATGTGGAACTGAATCGCAGACTTGGCGTATCTGTGTAGGGTGCGGATGATTGCGCGCCAGGGTGGAAGACTGACCAGGGAAAGGGAACGACGTTGATCGAGCGCTATACGCTGCCCGCGATGGGAGCAATCTGGAGCGAGGAATCGAAGTACCGCTGCTGGCTTCAGGTGGAGTCGGCGGCAAGCCTGGTGCTGGCGGAGGATGGAGTGATTCCGGCAGCGGCTGCGCAGGCGATTGCCGAAAAAGCAAGCTTCTCCGTGGCGAGGATTCAGGCGATTGAAGCCGAGGTACGCCACGACGTAATCGCCTTCACAACGGCGGTGGCGGAGTCGCTGAAGGCGCAGGGACAGGCGGATGCTTCGCGGTGGCTGCACTACGGGCTGACCTCGAACGACGTGGTGGATACAGCGCAGGCGCTTCAGGTGAAGTCGGCCTCGGAGATGATTCGTGCCTCGATGGAGAGATTTCTTGCGGTGCTGCTTCGTCGCGCGTTGGAGTTCAAGGAGACGCCGACGATTGGACGCACACATGGTATCCATGCCGAGCCGACAACCTTTGGCCTGAAGCTGCTGAACTGGTATGCGGAGATGCAGCGGAATCTGGTGCGCTTCGATGCAGCGACGGAGGATATGCGCGTGGGCAAGCTCTCCGGCGCTGTGGGCACGTTTGGCCATTTGAAGCCGGAACACGAAGAGCGCATCTGCGCGCGGCTGGGGCTGCGACCTGCACCGGTGGCCACGCAGGTCATCCAGCGCGACCGGCATGCCGCGTACATTGGAACGCTGGCCGTGATGGGATCGACGCTGGACAAGATTGCGGTGGAGATTCGACACCTGCAACGCACCGAGGTGAGGGAAGCGCAGGAGTACTTCAGCGAGAAGCAGAAAGGCTCCTCGGCGATGCCGCACAAGAAGAATCCGATTGTGAGCGAGCAGATCAGCGGGTTGGCGCGTGTGCTGCGCGGGAATGCACAGGCGGCGCTGGAGAATGTGGCGCTGTGGCATGAGCGGGATATCTCGCACTCATCCGTGGAGCGGGTGATCTTTCCCGATTCGACGATCCTGATGCACTATCTGCTGGCAAAGACGACCGACCTGATCGACCGCCTGCTGGTGTATCCGGCGCGGATGCTGCGCAATCTGGAAAGCACCGGCGGACTGATCTTCAGCGGGCAACTGCTGCTGGACCTGGCCGAAGCTGGCATGCTGCGCGAGGATGCGTATCGGCTGGTGCAGGGCCACGCGATGCGCGCCTGGAAAGACGATCTGGTCTTTCGCGAAGAGGTCGCGCGCGATGCTGAGATAACAGCGTTGTTGACGCCGCAACAACTGGAGCGCACCTTCGATATGCGGCGTCAACTGAAGCATGTGGACGCGATCTTTGCCCGTGTGCTGGACGCCGGCGCAGGTGGGCAGGCATGAGCGAGCCAGATATGAGCCGCGCGGAGCGTAGATGGAATCTGACGGTCGCCGTGACGGGCGCCAGCGGAGCCGTCGTTGCGCGGCGGATGCTGCGGGCGCTGGAAGAGGATGAACGCGTGGGGAAGGTTCACTTTCTGCCGTCGGAGAATTCGCTGCGCGTGATGGCGGAAGAGCTTGATCTGTCGGGACGCAATCAACTGCTGGAGCGGCTGCTGGGCCATGCGCCGCAAAAGACGACACAACTGTCGGAGAGTGACATCGGGGCCTCAATTGCCAGCGGCAGCTATCCCAGCGATGGCATGATCGTGCTGCCGTGCAGCATGGGCACGCTGGCGGCCATTGCCAATGGCCTGGCCAATACGCTGATTGCGCGCGCGGCGGACGTAACGCTCAAGGAGCGACGACCGCTCATCCTGTGCGTGCGAGAGACACCACTGAACCGGATTCACCTGCGCAATATGCAGCTTGCGGCAGAGGCCGACGCGGTGATCTTTCCGGTGATTCCCGCTTTTTATAATCGCCCGATGGACTCGGAAGAGATGGCGCGGCAGTTTGTCTGTCGCGTGCTGGCGCATCTGGGGCTGCCGCAGGAAGATGCGTATGTCTGGCGGGAAGACGATTGAGCGAGATCAGCTTGCGGTTCTGTGCTCGCTCCAGAGCGACCATGCTTTGTGCAATACCGGGCGCGTGAAGCCTTCGATCATTGTGCTGGCCTCGGGCTGCCACGCGGATGCTGGAACCCAGCAGGCTTGAGCTGCGTCGCTGCCTGCGACGAGCGTGCCGCCGGTGACGCGGCAGAGATAATCGGTCAGAACGTAGTGGTAACGGACGCGCGCAGCGTCTGCTTCTTCGCGCAGAATGCGCTCGACGACTTCAACCATCGCAATCGGCTCGACGAGCAGGCCGGTCTCTTCGTGGACCTCACGCGCGACGGCAGCGTGAAGGGATTCGCCGACTTCGACAAGGCCGCCGGGGATGGACCACTGGCCGCGCGCCGGTTCCTGCGCTCGTTGAATCATGAGCAGAGAGCCATCTGCGGCAAAGACGAAAGCGCCGACGCCGAGCAAAGGAGCGGCTGGAAATTCGCGGCGAATCATCACGGCATCGGCTGGAGCGGAAGCGCTCATTGTGGAATCTGAGTCATCGGCAATTCAATGGCGTAGGTATGCGCACCGTTTTTCTGTGAGTAGGCCCAGAGTCCGTGGAAGTTTTTGCGCAGGTCAGGATGAACGCGCAGCAGGGCGCTCATGACGCTGACCGCTTCTGCTCGCGCAGCCACCGGGTCCGTGGTGCCGCTGCCTTCGTAGGTGAGCGCAATATCCGCGCTATGCAGAGATGTATCCAGACGTACGCCCGTCAGTTTCCAGGAAGCAGCGGAAGCGCTGGCCGATGCGGTGAGGGTCAAGGGCAGGGATTTGTCTGGCGGGCTGATCTGTTGCTGCTCGCTGTCCAGTTTTTGCAGGTTCGGTGAGGACAAAAAATCGATCGGCAACAGCAGCCATCGCGCGGCTTCATAG
>JAJZCP010000288.1 GCA_021846065.1 Acidobacteriota bacterium | reverse complement strand
AGTCCGCCGGATTCGATTGTCGATGATGAGCCCGTGCGCGTGGTTACCGGCGGCGGCCAGCCCGATCAGTCGGATCAACCCGATCAAACCAGTCCAGACCCGGCAGGAAAGACTTCATGAAGCGGAGCTACACGAATGCGGGGATTCGAACGGCGCTCGCGCTCGTCGTGTGCGTGACCGGCTGTACCGTGGGTCCGAACTATCATCGGCCCACAGCTCCCACAACGCCGGCGTTCAAAGAGGCCGCTGGCTGGCAGCCCGCGCAGCCCTCGGACCAGCAGCTTCGCGGCCATTGGTGGGAAGTCTATGGAGATCCGGAACTGAATGCTCTGGAAAAAAAGGTCAGCGTCTCCAACCAGTCCTTGAAGGTCACCATCACGCAATACACGCAGGCGCGCGCCATGGTGCAGTATCAGCGCGCCAACTACTTCCCGTTTTTGGGCGCCGGCGTCAGCGCAACCCGTCAGCGTGGCTCGGAGCACCGGACGTTTTATTTTCCGTCTCTGAACCAGTACAACGATTTCACGCTCCCGCTCGACGTCACCTGGGAGCCGGACATCTGGGGTCGCGTGCGACGCACGGTGCGCGCAGCTCGCGAAAACGCGCAGGCGAGCGCCGCGGATATCGTCAACGTGCAACTGATTTTGCAGGCCGAGCTGGCACTCGATTACTTCCAGATGCGCGGCCTCGATTCGCAGCAGTCCATCTTGGATCGAACCGTCGTCGCTTACGAAAAGTCATTACAGCTTACTCAGCAGCTATTTCATGCCGGCCTGGATTCTGCGTTGGATGTCGAGCAGGCGCGCACGCAACTGGAAACCACCCGCGCCCAGGATCAGGATGTGGCCGTGGCGCGCGCGCAGGATGTGGACGCCATCGCGATCTTGATCGGCCAGCCACCCGCTTCGCTCACAATTCCAGCGCGCGTGGCTGCCAACACTCCGCCCGCGATTCCGCCGGGTCTGCCTTCGCAATTGCTCGAGCGCCGTCCCGACATCGCCATCGCCGAACGCCAGATGGCCGCCGCCAATGAACAGATCGGCATTGCCCGCGCCGCCTACTATCCCAACTTCATGCTTTCCGGTATCGGCGGGGTAGAGAGCAGTCGGCCTGGAAACTGGTTCACCGGGCCAAGCTCCTTCTGGTCGATGGGACTGTCGGCCGCGGACCCGTTGGTGGACTGGGGACAACGGCACGCGCTCAACACCATGGCGCAGGCGAACTACGACGGCACCGTGGCCAATTATCGCCAGACCGTGCTGGCCGCATATCAGGAAGTGGAAGACAATCTCGCCGCTCTGCGGATTCTGGAGCGCGAAACCCAAACCGAGGCCCAGGCAGTGGCCTCGGCGCAGCGACAGATGGATATTGCCATGAAGCTGTACCAGCGGGGCCTTGATCCGTATCTCAATGTGATTCAAGCGCAGACCGTTGTTTTGTCCAGCGAATTGACGGCGGCGAACCTGGTCACCCGGCGCATGACGGCCAGCGTTCTATTGGTCAAGGCGCTGGGCGGCGGATGGAACCGCAGCCAGCTTCCCCACGACTAAACCGGCTTTGGAATGGAAACGATCGATGAACGGAAACGAAGCAATCAACTCGGGCTTGAGCGCCGAACCTCTCCCCAGCGACGCGACACGGTCTTCCGCCGCGGAAGAAATCAAATCCATGATGGCCGAAGAAATGGACAGAAATCCTGTCGCCGGAACGGTTGTCGATCGCAACTGCATGCATGACCGCGTTCGATGGACCATTCTCGAACGCATTATGGATGGGACCTACCAGCCCGGTGAGCGGCTCAAGGAGTTGACGCTGGCGCGCGAGTTTCATGTCAGCCAGGCTCCGGTGCGCGAGGCGCTGCGCAAGCTGGAAGCCATTGGAGTGGTAAAGTCGGAACCGTATCGTGGCGCCCGCGTGCGCGAACTGTCTCCCACCGAACTGCGCGATGCATACCAGTTGCGTGGAATCCTGGAGCAGGCTGCGACGGAATTTATCCCTGAATTTCCTGGCGAAGCGGTTCAGTATCTCGAACAGGAGTACGCCTCCATGGGCGCCGCCGTGCGGAATGGCGACCTGCAGGCGATGGCTTGTCATAATCGTAACTTTCATCGTTGCATTATGGAACGCTGCCAGAATCAAGAGATACTCCGCGCCTGGAAGTCTCTGGGAATCTGCATGCGCGCGCGTTTGAATGTCCAGCGCCGGGTGGAGCAGTTGCCCGACGCCATCCTCTCGCATCAGCCGATCATCGATGCCCTGCGCGCAGGAAATTTACGCCACGCCGGCCAGTTGTTGCGCGAACATTCCTTCGGCTTTGTCGCGGACCTGCTGTAGCGGATTGACAGTAGGTGTAGTTATTTGTGAAAGGGAGTCATTCTGAACCCTTCGGCTACGCTCAGGGCACGCTCCGCGCAGCGGAGTGAAGAATCCAGACGATATGCGCATGGTCATTGCCGCCGTAACCCTCTGGATTCTTCGCTTCGCTCAGAATGACTCGGACCCTCG
>JAJZCP010000287.1 GCA_021846065.1 Acidobacteriota bacterium | reverse complement strand
CTTTGGGATCGTAAAAATTGGAATGCGGATCGAGGACGTGCAGCATGTCCGGAATGGCGCCGTCATAGATGGCCGTATCAATCCGGTCTTTGGTCATCGGCTCGGCATAGTTCTGCTCGACGACGCTGTATACGTTGGTGAACTGTTTCAGGCTATCGCGCAGGGTAGACTCGTTGCCGGCGGGTGCGGCGCCAACCGAGCGGGCCAGAAATGTTCCTCCGGCTCCACAAGCCGCGAGAAAAACCAGAACAGTAATCAGAGAGCGGCGGCCACTGGGGGTCATCGGGCGGTTCTATCCTCCGGCGATTGCACGCCGGTTCCCACAGTGGGCGGCGAAGGTCTGGACGCCGGCGGAATCTAGGGCCAGTGTAGCATTGGCGCGTCGCATGAATCTCGGACCGCACCGTCTCCAACCGGTCTTCTTTCTGCCGGGTGGCGTTGAGGATAGGCGCCGGGATGCGGTTAGAATGAAGGGAACGGAATCGAACCGAGCCTGCAGCAGTGCGCGGCTGTGCGGCGCTCCCGGAACAATGCGGCGGGCGGCGCAAGCCGGTGTGGTTCCTAAAGGATATTGAGCGAATTTTGATGATGTTGAGAGCAGTTGCGCGTGTTTCGTTTCCGCTGGCCTTAGCGGCCTTTTGCACCGTGGCTGTGGCTCAGACGGCCCCCGCTGGCAGTTCCCAACCCGCCGCGCCGACCCTAGGCTCCAGCACCAGCCTGGCTGGGAGCTCGAATGCCCTCGCGAACCTTTACGGAACGCCGGTCGTGGAGATTATTGCGCGCGTCAATGACCGCGTGATCACAAACTCTGACCTGCAACGGGCCGAAGCGCAACTGGCCGACGACTCCCGCCAGAACAACTGGACCCTGGAGCAGTACAACAAGGCACAGAAAAATCTGTTGCGCGATTTGATCGATCAGCAACTGCTGCTCTCCAAAGGCAAGCAGCTTGGCATCACCGGGGATACGGAGCTGATCAAACGGCTCGACGACATCCGCAAGCAGAACCACCTGGCATCGCTCGACGATCTGGAGAAAGCTGTCGAGCAGCAAGGCACATCTTACGAAGACTTCAAGGCGAATATCCGCAACAACATCGTCACGCAGGAAGTTGTTCGTGATGAAGTCGGCAGCCACATTCAAATTTCGCAGCCTGAGATCCGGCAGTATTACCAGGAGCACCTGGAGAATTTCACGCAGCCTGAATCCGTGCATTTGCGGGAGATCCTGATTCCCACCCCGGATAACCCAACGGATGCCCAGCTGAATGCCGCAGAAGCCAAAGCGAAGGAAGTGGAGAGCAAGCTGAAGGCCGGAGGAGATTTTTCCGCACTGGCCAAGCAATACTCCGGCGGACCGACGGCGCAGGAGGGCGGCGACCTGGGCGACTTCAAGCGCGGGGCGCTGGCGAAGGTGCTGGAGGATCAGACCTTCAACCTGTCGGTGGGTGGCCACACCGCACCCATTCGCACCCGCCAGGGATACATCATCCTGCAGGTGACCCGGCACGTCCCCGGCGGTACGCAGCCCATGCAGAAGGTGGAACCGGAGATCGAGCAGGACATCTATATGCAGAAGATTTCGCCGGCCGTGCGTCAGTATCTGACCCGTCTGCGCGAAGAGGCATATATCGATATTCGCCCCGGCTATACGGACTCCGCTGCCAGCGCGAAAGAATCCAAGCCGACCTACGCCGCCTATACGCCGCCACAACCGAAAAAGAAAAAGAAGAAGAAGCGTTTTGAGCGTGGCCTGGTCGCCCATCAGCGCATGACTGCGCGGGGCAAGACGCCCACAGCGGTCGCATCTGCCGCGGCGCCGGCTGGCGCGGCTGCAGTTGCAGCGGGTGCCGCAGGCACAGCGCACACGGCGGCGGCGGCTGCTGCCACAAAGACGTCACACCGGCACATCCTCCGCAAGAACAAGAAGCAGGTCGCGCACGCGCACAAGCCCAAGCGGCAGAAGCTGCGCTTCGGGCAGGCCCCGCCGGAGGCCGTATCGCAGGAGCAAGTAGCCTCAGGCAGCACCAGTACAGCGGCTGCACCAGCGGCGGCAGCGTCCTCGCCGGAAAATGCGGCACTGCCGGCGTCGGCCCTTGCGCCGGACGTTCAGCCACTCGGCCCGGACCTGGAGCATGCTCCTGTCGTCAGCGCACCGAAGGCTGGAAAGTCCCGCTACAGCGACCGTTTGCGTGATAAGCAGCGTGTCCAGCACAAGACGCACGGCAAACAGCATGCCAGGAAGAGCAAGAAGGTAAAGACTAAGCCGACGTCTTCCACGTTGACGCCGGAAGAGCAGGCCAACCAGAAGGTGCAGTCCGCGCCGCTGGGCTTGTCCGGCAGCTCGGCGCAGAGTCACAAAAAGAAGGTCAAGCCGGCACACACGGGCAAGACGCGTCTCAGCAACCAGAAGAAGGAGTCCGACAAGGCAGCGCCGGCGGACTCCTCCAGCACCAGCGGTTCGAGCCAGCCGCAACCGTAGACGGAATCCCGGGGTGGGGCGCCAGTCTTTCCCCGGG
>JAJZCP010000286.1 GCA_021846065.1 Acidobacteriota bacterium | reverse complement strand
TTGGAGCTGGCCCTGCGATTGCAGACGATGGGCTATGAGATCGAACACGGCGAACATGGACAGCCGGAGATCAAGGGCTACACGCGCGAGTATCTGGAGGCATCGAGTCCGCGGCGGCAGCAGATCAAAGAGCAGCTAGAAAAGATGGGCCGCACAGGGGCGGGAGCGGCGCAGATCGCGGCGCATCAGACGCGCGATGCGAAGCTCGATCTAACGCCAGACGAGGTGCGGGCGCAGCATCAGTCAATGGCGCGGGAGTTCGGCCAGCAACCGGAGCGCGTGATCGAGGAGGCGGCGCAACGCCAGGGCGTCGAGTTGCAGCCGGAAGAATCGCGGCGCGTGGCGCAGGCTTCTGTGAGCTATGCGCTGGAGCGCGGCACCGAGCGCGAGGCCGTGGTCGATGAGCGGGTGTTGATGCGCGATGCGCTCAAGCACTCGATGGGTGCGGTGCGGTTGTCGGAGATCAAGTCCGAGTTCGAGCGGCGCGTCGAATCACGGGAACTGATCGAGGTTGAGCGCAAGCCGGGGCTTGCGGGCCGCGCGTTCACTACCGGCGAGATGCAGAGCTACGAGCGGGAGATCATCGAACGGATGCGGGCCGGTCAGAATGTGCGCGATGTGCTGGCCGAGGGCAAGGTGCGCGGAGAGACGCTGGAGCGGCACGGCCACCTGAGTGCAGGCCAGCGGCGCGCCGTTGAAGACGTGCTCGAAAACCGCGACAAGATGATGGGACTTGAGGGTGTAGCGGGCGCGGGAAAGACAACTTCTTTAGCCGCCATCCGGGAGGCCGCTGTCAGCGGTGGATACGAAGTAAAAGGACTTGCACCGACGTCGCGCGCGGCGCAGAAGCTGGGCGAAGCAGGCATGGAGACGGAGACGTTGCAGAGGCATCTGACACGCGGCGAGCGCACGGACGACGGGCAGAAGCGGCTCTATATCGTGGACGAGTCGAGCATGGCGAGCACACGGCAAGTGCACACGTTCCTGTCGCGGCTAAAGGAAAACGACCGGGTGCTGTTCGTCGGCGACACGCGGCAGCATGAGGCGGTCGAAGCGGGCCGACCTTATGCGCAGTTGCAGGAAGCGGGAATGCGCACGGCGCGGCTTGAAGAGATCATCCGTCAGAAAGACCCGGAGTTGAAAACAGCGGTCGAGCAGTTGGCGCGGGGCGAGGTGAAAGAGGCTATCGCCAATCTCAGCGGGCAGGGCCGCGTGCATGAAATCAGCGACCGCAACAAGCGCATGGAAACCATCGCGCGAGAGTATGTGCGGCAGCCTGAAAACACGCTTGTCGTCTCGCCGGATAATCAATCACGGCAGGAAATCAATGGGCGCATCCATCGCATCATGCAGGATGAGGGCAAGGTAGCCGGTGTTGAGCAAAGTGTGCGAGTGCTGAATGCGCGGCAGGAACTGACAGGTGCGGATCGGCAGCACGCGCAGAACTACGAACCGGGCGACATCGTACGCTATGCGAAGAGCAGCAAGGCGCACGGCTTCGAGGCCGGAGAATATGCGCGTGTTGTGTGTGTGGAGCACACGGAGAACATGGTCACAGTGGAGCGGAAAAGCGGCGAAGAAATCCGTTACGATCCACGGCGGCAGCAAGGTGTGACGGTGTACCGGGAGGCAGAGCGCAGCTTTGCGGAGGGCGACCGCGTGCAGTTCACAGCTCCCTATCATCCGCAGAAAATCGCCAACCGCGAGCTGGGCACAATCCAGCAGATCGACAAAGACGGCAATCTCAAGCTAAAGATGGACTCAGGCCGCGAGGTTGCCTTCAATGCCCGGCAGCATCCGCATCTGGACTACGGTTATGCGGTGACGAGCCACAGTAGCCAGGGGCAGACTGCCGACCGCGTGCTCGTCCATGTGGACTCTGAGGCTGCGCACAGTCAGCTTCTCAATAGCCGAATGGCATATGTATCGGTATCGCGGGCACGCTTCGATGCTCAGGTATATACGAATGACGCGAAGACTCTGGGGCAGATTCTGAGCCGCAATGTATCGCATGAGTCGGCTATCCAGCAGGAGCAGCCAGCGGTGCAGAAGATCGAACCAATGCCCGCGCATCAACACGAGTTCGTGCATGGGCTGAGTATGGGCCGCTGACGCGGCATACCCTACGCTCCGGCGTCCGTAAAGGCTCTCCGCTGTGCTTCGATGAACGCACACAAAACGCGCGGCCTTGACGGATGCCTCCGCTGCGGATGGTTCTCAGCTATGAGAAGAATGTCTTCTTCTCATGTGTCTACATGAAAAGCGCGACTAACTAGCTTCGGCTTGCGCGCTGCTAGCCAGGGTATGGCGGACGGCGCGGAAAATACTCAGGGTTGAGGAGTCCGGGCTTTTCTCCGTTGGTAGGCGGAGTCGGAAGTGTTTGGGGAAGGAGGTAAATTCCGGAAGGGGGATTTTCCGCTGTGACGCGTCTGTGCCGACAGGGGATGTCGGGAGTTCACCGGAGGTTTGTGGAAGCCTCACAGAGGCATTCTGTAGGAAAGAACCGGACTGTACTCGGTTGTCACGA
>JAJZCP010000285.1 GCA_021846065.1 Acidobacteriota bacterium | reverse complement strand
GTGATTGGCGCCACGCTGGACCGCAACGGACTTCGTCCCGGCCGGTACGTGGTGACCAAGGACGACATTGTGGTGATGGCGTCTGAAGCAGGCGTGCTCGATGTGCCAGCGGGAAATATCCGCAAAAAAGGTCGGTTGCAGCCAGGCAAAATGTTTCTGGTCGATACCGTTCGCCAGCAGATTGTCTCGGATAAGGAGATCAAAAAGGAGCTCGCGAGCCGCAAGCCGTACGAGGAATGGTTGCGCTCCAATCAGATCACGCTGGACCAGTTGCCGGAGCCGTCGCGTGTGCATGGCTCCAACCACAGCACCATGCTGCGCCGTCAGCGCGCTTTCGGATACTCCGAAGAAGACCTCACCATGATTCTGGAGCCGATGGCCAGCAAGGGTGAGGAGCCGATCGGTTCGATGGGCACCGATACGCCGCTGGCCTGCCTGTCGGACCGCCCGCAGATGTTGTTCAACTACTTCCGCCAGCTTTTTGCGCAGGTGACAAATCCGCCGATCGATCCGATCCGCGAAGAGATGGTCATGTCGCTGACCAGCTTCATTGGGATTGAGCGCAACATTCTGGAAGAGACGCCGCTGAACTGCCACACCCTCAAGCTGCCGCATGCCCTGCTGACGAACCGTGATCTTGAGAAACTGCGGCGTGTATCGACCGGGGATTTGCTGGCGACGACACTACCGGCGCTTTTCCGGGCGCAGGATGGTGAGCAGGGGCTGAAGCGTGCGCTCGATGAGCTGTGCCAGCGTGCCTCACTGGCCGTGCGCAGCGGCTATACGCTGTTGATTTTGTCGGATCGCGGAGTCGATGCGCAGTACGCGCCAATCCCGAGTCTGTTGGCATTGGCTGCGGTTCACAATTTGCTTGTGCGCGAAGAGACGCGCACGCAGGTCGCGCTGATTCTGGAGACGGGCGAGCCGCGCGAGGTGATGCATTTTGCGCTTCTGATTGGTTTTGGCGCCAGCGCTATCAACCCCTATCTGGCGATGGATTCGATTCGCGACCTCGCGCATCGCGGCTATCTGACGAACGGCGTGAGCCCGGATGCGGCGGTAAAAAACTTCATTAAGGCGATCAACAAAGGGCTGCTCAAAACATTCTCAAAAATGGGAATCTCCACACTGCAAAGTTACCGCGGTGCGCAGGTTTTTGAGGCGGTCGGACTCAACCATGACCTAATGAAGGCCTATTTCAAAGGCGTTGCTTCGCGGGTGGAAGGTGTGGGGCTGGATGTGCTGGCGCGCGAGGCCCAGTCGAAACACCATCATGCCTTTGCCGCCATGAGCGAGTCGCAGCCGGACCTGACGACCGGGGGCGTGTATCACTATCGCGCGGATGGCGAATATCATCTGCTGAATCCGCTATCGATCAGCAAGCTGCAGCACTCGGTACGCAGCGGCGACGCCAAAACGTTTGAAGAATATACCCAACTGATCGACGAGCAGAACCGCAACATGAGCACGCTGCGGAGCCTGATGCGCATCAAGGAAGCGGCGCAGCCAGTACCACTGGAAGAAGTGGAACCGGCTCGGGAAATTGTGAAGCGCTTCACGACGGGCGCCATGTCGTTCGGCTCCATCAGCCAGGAGGCCCACGAGACGCTGGCCATTGCCATGAACCGTATCGGTGGCAAGTCAAATACGGGCGAGGGCGGCGAAGACGAAGCCCGCTTCACGCCGGATGCGAATGGCGACTCCCGCCGCAGCGCGGTGAAGCAGGTGGCGTCCGGCCGCTTCGGCGTTACGACGAATTACCTGGTGAATGCCGACGAGCTGCAGATCAAGATGGCGCAGGGCGCCAAGCCCGGCGAGGGCGGTCAGCTGCCAGGGCACAAGGTGGATGAAAACATCGCCCGCATCCGCCACTCCACGCCAGGCGTTGGACTGATCTCTCCGCCGCCGCATCACGATATCTACTCGATCGAAGATTTGGCGCAGCTCATCTATGACCTGAAGAATGTAAATCCGCGCGCTCGCATCGCCGTCAAGCTGGTGGCGGAGGTGGGTGTGGGCACGGTCGCGGCCGGTGTATCCAAAGCGCATGCCGACGTCGTTCTGATTAGCGGAGACAGCGGTGGGACCGGTGCTTCGCCGCTCAGTTCCATTAAGCACGCCGGTCTGCCCTGGGAGCTTGGGCTGGCAGAGACGCAGCAGGTGCTGCTGCTGAATGATCTGCGCAGCCGCATCCGCGTGCAGACTGACGGCAAGCTGCAGACAGGCCGCGACGTTGTGATTGCAGCGCTGCTGGGCGCAGAGGAGTTTGGCTTTGCCACCACGCCGCTGATCGCGATGGGCTGCATCATGATCCGCAAGTGCCATCTGAACACCTGCCCGGTAGGCATTGCGACGCAGGACCCTGAACTGCGCCGCCGTTTCCAGGGACAGCCGGAACATGTGATCAACTTCATGTTCTTCATTGCGGGACAGGTGCGCAGCTATATGGCGAAGATGGGCTTCCGCACGTTTGATGAGATGGTCGGACGCGTGGATATGCTCGACACCCGGCCTGCCGTCGATCACTGGAAGGCCAGTGG
>JAJZCP010000284.1 GCA_021846065.1 Acidobacteriota bacterium | reverse complement strand
CTTCAGCTTCAGCAGAATGCACTGGCGAATAGATACCGTCGAAGTGAAAGTAGATGTCGTGTCCAAGGCGGCAATTTTCGCCGATATTTACCTGATGCGGCCAGGTGACGTGGAGAGAAGTGAATGAAGTTCCGCGCCCGATCCGCATGCCCATCGCAGTCCAGTGAAGTCTGCGAAAGGGCCGGACAAGAAGACTTTCGCATCGGTCTCGCAGACGGAAAATCAGCTTGGCGCGCAGCTTGGAAATGGCTTCCGACATGGACCGATTGTAGTTCAGTCTTGTCGTTCAGTCGGCGTCGTTGCTGCCGGGCAGGTCGAGGACGACCAGGCCGAAGTTGGTGCCGGTACGTCCGGATTTCTGGTTGTCGAGCGTGACGACGTGCTGGTGGTGCGGCGAGCCGGCTTTGAGGACGAGAGCGTGTTCGCTGGTATCGACACGGGCGATGCCCTGGCCACCGCTGCCGGAGTTGCCGTTGCTCTGGCAGGTGAGTCCCTGAGCTGTTTTGGCGGGTGAGCCTACGGGCTGGTTGCCCTGGCAGGTGAGCACGTCGCCGTAGCGGTGAAGGGCTTTCAGGTAGAAGCTCTGGAGCTTATCGCGGTTGTCGGTGCTGAAGTAGTGAGCGGCGCGGACGCGAAGCTGCCACTGGCCGAAGCCCATGTGCACGTCGGCGGACTGGTTGTCGCCGTCGTCGTTGACCGCGGTGGCACCGGGATAGATGGGCAGGCCGATGTCGGCAGCGGTGGTCTGGTCGGTGTTGACGTGGATGCCGCCAAAGGGCGTGTCGATGCGGACGTGTTTTTCGTCGCCGTTGCTGTTTTTATCCACGTTGACGCGGCATCCAGCAAGACCGACGGTAACAAGAAAGGCGAGCGCAAGCAGCGCCATCGGGATGCGGTTCTGGAAACAGTTGGACACGGAACCTCCTGCGAGTCGAGCGAATGCACAGCCGATCGGGTGAAGCGAATACGGCTGCCAGATCGTTTCAGGCAAGGATACGACAGAGCGAGGTTTTTTGTTCCGGAAAACCGCCGATGGGTTGCCGGCTAGGTGGGTACAATCTGGGTATGAGCGTGGAAAAAAAGATTGTAAGCACAACAAACGCACCGGCGGCGATTGGACCGTATGTGCAGGCGGTGAAGGTGGGTAACCTGCTGTTTGCCTCCGGGCAGATTCCGCTGGACCCGGCGACGCAGCAGGTGGTTGCAGGCGGAATCGAAGAGCAGACGACGCGCGTGCTGGAAAATCTGAAGGCGATTGCCGAGGCAGCGGGCGCAAGCCTGAGCAGCGCAGTGAAGGCGACGGTTTTTCTGCGCGACTTCAACGACTTCGCGGCGATGAATGCCATCTATGCGCGCTACTTTGCCGCCGATGGCGCAACGCCTCCGGCACGCACGACGGTGGAGGTGAGCCGGTTGCCGAAGGACGTGCGCATCGAGATCGACCTGATCGTGAGCCTGGCCTGAAAAATCTGGCCCGACAAATCTAGCCTGAAAAATCCGGACTGGTGAGCCTGTGCGGAAGCAGTGCGGGGACGCGGTTTCCGCATTCGGCGACGAGGCACGGGCGGTTTCACTCCTGCACTGGAGTGACTGTGAATCTGCACAATCGAGCGCGCACGCGATCTGCCTGCAACTAGACTCAGCAGGGGGAGACTCAGTGCGTGAGACTCCACAGGGGTCTGGAACGGGTGGCCGCGACGATGCAGACAACGACGGAGCACAGCGGAATCGAGATTGAGCGGCTGCGCGCGCTGCTGCTGGCGATGGCCGACGCCAGCGCGCCGGGGCGCGAGTTCTCGATGGCGATTGCGGACCTGGCACGGACGGAGAGGTTTGAACAGTTGCGGGCGGTCTTGCCGGGAGTGGTCTATGACGAGCTGTGGCAGCGCTATCAGGCCGATGCGGGAAGATTTATCGAGGAGTGGGAAGAGCTTGCGCACGAGATGCAGCAGGGCTTTGTGCAACATGCGCGGCAACGGCTGACCTCGCTGACACGGATGCAACAGGCAGGTGTGCGCGAGACGCCGGCCTGGCAGTCGATCCAGTGCGCGCTGGATGCGCGGCAGGGCGATCTGTTGCGGGCGGCGATGGCGGCGGAGATGATTGACCTGATTGAACCGGCGGTGGCGCGCGCGCAACATCTGCGCGAGTGTGTGGTGGCGCGCACGGCCTCCGACGAAGCGGACCGGTATCTGGATGAGGCCACGCGCTGCTACTTTTTTGCGCTGTTCACGGCCTGCGCGGTGATGTGCCGCTCGGTGCTGGAAGAGGCGATCCGGCAACGGTTGCCGGAGCCGCTGCGGCGGCAGATTTCCACCCGCTATCGCAACGCGCCGACGCTGGGCAATCTGTTGCATGAGATGAACAACAACCTGAAGGCGACGGGGATCGATCCGGAGTTTCCGCGACTGGCCAATCGCGTGAACGACATTGGCAAGCGCGCGGTGCATCAGGGGCTGATTCCCGAGGATGAGGCGCGCGCGTGCCTGCAACATGCGCGCGAGGCGCTGGAGATGCTGCTGGCGGGCCAGATTTTTCAGGCCAGGCTCA
>JAJZCP010000283.1 GCA_021846065.1 Acidobacteriota bacterium | reverse complement strand
CTCGTGTGCTGGGGCTGGAGGCCATCACCATGGCCGATGCGGATGTTCTGCCGTACGACTACGCCGCCTACGGACGGGCCGTAGAGCGCTACCTGGGCGATGCCAGGACCCGTGCTTCGGATAAGAATCTGAAAGGCCTGGACTTTGACGCGGCCCTGCGGGCGGCGCAGCAGCTCCGCGAGGCTGGCGCGCGTGCGGACGCGGCCGAGCAAAACCCCGCAGGAAACTTTGCGCGGCAGAATCAGATCCTCCGCCAGACAGAAGAGGATTTGCTTTCTGCAAAAGGTCTGCCCGGCCGTCCCTGGTATCGGCACACCGTTTATGCGCCAGGAGAACACACTGGCTATGCTGCCGTCGTCATTCCCGGTGTCAACGAAGCGATCGACGCCTCGGACTCCGCACGCGCCGCTGAACAGCTCGCTGTCCTGACACGCGCCCTGCAACGGGCGGCGGTGACGCTGCAGCAGATGCCCTGACGCTTCCCGCCGGCGCATTCCCTTCCCCAGGGAGTTGCGCCGGATGCCATAATGCGAGTATGCCGATCGGAGAGCTCCTGCGCGAAAAAGTGCTGGCCGTCCAGGAGTATTCCCTGCTTTCCTGGAACGCCCTGACCAATGTGTTCCGCAAGCCGTTCTATTGGGCGGACCTTTTTACGCAGGCGGATCTGATCGGTTTTGGCTCGCTGCCGATTGTGATGCTGACGGGATTTTTTACCGGCGGCGTGCTTGCCCTGCAGTCGGCTACAACGCTGGCACAGTTTGGCGCCAAGTCTGTAACTGGCGAGCTGGTCAGCCTTTCGATGATCAAAGAACTGGGGCCGGTGCTAACCAGCCTGATGGTCTCTGGTCGCAACGCCTCCGGCATGGCCAGCGAGCTGGGATCGATGCAGGTGACTGAGCAGATTGACGCGATGCGCGCTCTTGGCACTGATCCCTTGAAGAAGCTGGTAACGCCGCGCGTACTCTCCACCATCGTCATGCTCTTTTTTCTCACGATCATCTCCGACGCGCTCGGCACCTTTGGCGGCGGTCTGATCTCCACCACGATGCTGGGCCTGGAAGGCGCGCAATACTACCACATGGCATACCAGTATCTGCGCTACCCCGACATCCTCGAGGGACTCATCAAACCGATCTTCTTCGGCTTTATCATCGCAACCATCGGCTGTTACTTCGGGATGTCCACGCGCGGCGGAACGCAAGGGGTGGGCCGATCCACCACGCAGGCCGTCGTTGTCAGCTCGGTGCTCATCATCGCCAGTGACTTTGTCATCAGCCGGTTGATGATCGGCGTGTTTGGGCGCTGAGCGATGGCTGTTCGCGATGAGGCCTCGGCCGACGATTCCGCAACCGCTGCTATTGCAGAAGCCGAGCCTGCGGCGGTGGAATTCGAACACGTTTCGATCGGGTTTGATGGCAAGCCTGTCCTGAACAACATCAGCTTCAGCGCCAACTCCGGCGAGATGGTGATCCTGCTGGGCGAAGCGGGCACCGGCAAGAGCGTCATGCTTAAGCTGGCCAATGCCCTCATGGTTCCTGACTTCGGCCGTATCCGCATCTTTGGCGAAGATATCGGCACCATGCCGGAGCAGCAGATGTTTGCCTTCCGCGACCACATCGGCATGACCTTTCAGGAGAGCGCGCTGTTCGACTCGCTCTCAGTGCGCGAAAACGTCGCCTTCCGCATGCGCGAACAAAAGGTAGATGACGAAACCATCGAGCGGCGCGTGCGCGAGGCCCTCCGCTTTGTAGAGCTGGAAGACGCCATCGATAAATTCCCGGCAGAGCTGTCTGGCGGCATGCGACGCCGGGTGGCTATTGCGCGCGCCATCATTACGCGGCCCAAACTGCTGCTGTACGATTCGCCCACCGGCGGGCTGGATCCGATTACCTCTACAACGATCATCGAACTGGTCATGAAGCAGCGCGATGTGTATGAGAGTACGGCGCTGCTGGTGACCCACCGGCTGCAGGATGCTTTCATGCTGGCGACCCACCGCTTTAACCGGTCGAGCAATGCCATGGAGCGCATCCCGGGGGATGGTGTTGATCCGAACACTGTCATTATGGTTCTGCGCAACACGGGCATCGCGTTTTCCGGCTCTCTGCTGGATCTGCTGCGCTCAGACGACCCCTACATCACGGAATACCTGGCGCAGTAGCCACCGACTTTCATCGGCCGCAAGGGCTGCTTTCACGCGAAGGGATAACTCTGCTAGCCTGAAGAGTTTCCGATTTTCAGGAGAGATAGACGGCTATGGCCTTCAAGTTCAAAGGAGTCGATTTTCTCGGCTTCGACACGCTGTTGACGGAAGATGAGCGAATGGTGCGCGACACGGCCCGCCAGTTCATTGAAGACAATGTCATTCCGATCATTGAGGAGTGCGCCCGCGAGGGCCGGTTTCCAAAGGAGCTGATCAAGCCGCTGGGTGAGCTCGGCTTTTATGGCGCCACGATCCAGGGCTATGGCTGCGCCGGAATGAACAACGTGGAGTACGGCCTGGTGATGCAGGAGACCGAGCGCGGCGACTCTGGCCTGCGCAGCTTCGTCAGCGTGCAGTCC
>JAJZCP010000282.1 GCA_021846065.1 Acidobacteriota bacterium | reverse complement strand
AAACGTACTGATTCCGGCATTCTAAAGTGGCCCACTTCGGCGGTTTGTTCTGGCCCACCCGTTGGACAGAACGAACTCCTAGTCTGGACTGAGCGAGAGCTTAGGACGGGGGCGGGAGTTGGACTGGAGAGCCAAGGTGGAGCTTTACGAGCAGATTCGCCGGGAGTATGAGTTTGGAGCCGGATCGATTATCGGTGTTGCGCGGAAGCTGGGCGTGCATCGGCGCATGGTGCGGGAGGCAGTGCGGAGCGCTGTGCCGGCGCAGCGCAAGGAGACCGAACGGCCGCATTGGAAGATGGCGCCGGCGGAGGCGTTTATCGATGCAGTTCTTGCTGCCGACCGCAAGGCGCCGCGCAAGCAGCGGCATACGGCCAGGCGCATCTGGGAACGGGTGCGCGTGGAGGTGCCGGGATGCACGGCGGCCGAGCGGACAGTTCGTCAGTATGTAGAGCGGCGGAAGCAGGAGCTGGGTTTTGCGCGTCGCGAGACATTCGTGCCACAGAGTTACGAGTTTGGCGTCGAGGCGCAGATCGATTGGTACGAAGCGTTCGCTGATCTGGACGGCGAGCGGATCAAGTTGCAGGTCTTCTCGATGCGCTCGATGGCCAGCGGCGCAGCCTATCACCGC
Organism: Acidobacteriota bacterium; assembly: GCA_021846065.1. The sequence continues at coordinate 1,944 of JAJZCP010000282.1, read as the reverse complement.
GCGTATCTTCGGGCCACGCAGCAGGCATTTCTGGAAGCCCATCAGCTGGCATTCCACTACTTCGGCGGAGTCTTCCGCAAGCTTCGCTACGATAACCTGACCAGCGCAGTGAAGAAGATTCTGCGCGGCTACGAGCGGGAGCTGACAACCCGGTTCATTGCCTTTCGCTCGCATTGGGAGTATGAGGCCAGCTTCTGCACGCCAGGCGAAGGCCATGAAAAGGGTGGCGTGGAAGGCGAAGTAGGCTACTTCCGCCGCAACCACTGGGTCCCCGTGCCGGCGGCCAGGGATCTTGCGGATCTGAACGCCAGGCTGTTCGCAGATTGCCGTCGGGATGAGAACCGCATGATCGCGGGGCGTACCCAGAGTGTTGGCGCGTTGCTGCTCATCGAAAAGGAGCATCTGTTGCCGCTTCCCGCCGAAGACTTCGACCTGGCCGAAGTGAGCTTTCCGCGTGTCGATCAGGCAGGCTGCGCGAAGGTGCGCACCAACTTCTACTCCGTGCCGCTGAAGCCGGGCTCCGTTGTCGAGGCTCGCGTCTACTCCAGCATGGTCGAGTTCCGGCAGGGCGGAGTGCGCGTTGCCGAGCATGAGCGCAGCTATGATCGCGGGCGACAGATCCTCGACCTGGAACATTATCTCGACGTGCTGGAACAGAAGCCTGGCGCACTGCGCGGATCCAAGCCCCTGGCCCTGTGGCGTGCGCAGGGACGATGGCCGGAGAGCTATGACCGGCTCTGGGATCAGATGACGGGCAGACACGGACGCCAGGCCGGAGCACGGTCCATGGTGGAGGTGATCCGCATGGGGCGCGAGTTCGGCTACACGAAGCTCGAAGCCTGTGTCGTCGCGGCGCTTGAGTTAAGCTGCACGGATGTGGCCGCGATACGTCATCTGTTGATGTCCGATCAACTGCAACATACCGCCCATCTGACGGTCGAGATCGGCGCACTCGCCGCGTACGAACGGCCGTTGCCCACCATGACCGAGTACAACCAGTTGCTGACAGTCAACGAGGTGCAGCCATGAGCATGGAAACCGCCAGCATCGCCCAGCACTGCAAGTCCTTGCGTCTGGCCTCCATCGGAACACAGTTCGCATCGCTGGCTGAAGAAGCCGGCAGACAGAACCACTCCCACCTTCACTATCTGGAAGCGCTGCTTCAGGGTGAGGTTGAGGACCGCGAACGACGCTCGATCGAGTTACGCCTTAAGGACGCGCATCTGCCGCGGATGAAAACCCTGGAGGAGTTCGACTTCGCGCAGTCGCCGCACATCCCGGCCTCGCGCATCCGCACCCTGGCCGAGGGCGGCTATCTCGATCGCGCTGAGCCCGTACTTCTGGTCGGCGAACCCGGCACTGGAAAGACCCATCTGGCTACCGGGCTGGCCATCGCCGCGTGCCGCCAACGCAAACGCGTTCGCTTCACCACCGCGGCGGCACTGGTCAACCAGCTCGTCGAAGCCCAGCGCGACCAGAGTCTCACGCGCATGCTGAAACGGTGGGCCAGCGTAGAACTGATCGTGATCGATGAGCTGGGCTATGTCCCGCTGGCCGAGGTGGCCGCCGAGTTGCTCTTCCAGGTCATCGCAGAACGAGCTGAAAAGGCCGCTGTAATCGTGACGACTAACCTGCCGTTCTCCGAGTGGCCACAGGTGTTCACCAATGCAAGGTTGTGCAAGGCCGTTCTCGACCGATTAACGGATCAGGCCCACATCATCGAGACCGGCACCGAATCGTACCGCTTCCGCAGAACGCTCGGGAAGAAGCGCAAAGTGTAGTCCCTGGAGGCGTCGCCGTTCGGTTCTGCTTCCGCTTCGCCCTTCGGGCTACGCTCCAGCAGAACCGAACAATACCCTCTTAAACTCAATGTTCCAAGGGTGGGCCACATTAAACCGCCGAAATGGGCCAAAACAAGTTGCCAAAAGCACGTCCTGCCGAGAA
>JAJZCP010000281.1 GCA_021846065.1 Acidobacteriota bacterium | reverse complement strand
TTCACGATCTTGATCCTGTCGATGTATACGGCGGTGCTGGAGCGGACGCGCGAGATCGGCATCTTGAAGGCGATGGGCGCGTCGAAGATGGCGATTGTGGGCATGATTCTGCGCGAATCCAGCTTGCTGGCAGCGGTGGGAGTGGCGCTTGGCATTGGGGGCATCTTAGGCATCCATGCGGTGCTGGCGCATGCGTATCCGCAGCTTTTCTTTGAGATCACCCGACTGTGGATTGTGAAGGCGACCGTGATCGCCATTCTGGGCACGGTGCTGGGCGCAGTGTATCCGGCCTGGATGGCGGCTGCCAAAGACCCGATCGACGCTCTCGCCTACGAGTAGGGCAGCTACCCAGGCAGTCTATACTCCGGTCAGCATGAAGGCATGGGTTGAGCGCTATGGATATCGCCTGTGGATCGCGCTGATCGCGGGGCTGGCGCTGGTGCACGGCGTTCATCTGGCGGCGGATTTTCCCATCCACACGCCCTGGCCGGACTGGGCGAAGTTTACCGATGAAGGCTGGTATGCCAACGCGGCGATGCGCGCGCATCTGCTGGGCCGCTGGTATGAGCCGGGCGGCTTCAACCCCGCGGTCGCCGTGCCGCTGTGGCCGGCTTTGGTCTGGCTGCTGTTTTGTTTCACCGGAGTCTCGATCGTAGCGGTGCGCGGGTTTGCGGTTGCGCTGTTCTGCCTGAATCTGATGCTGATCGAGCGCCTGCTGCGTGGGCGTGTGCCGCGCTGGGCCGTGCTGCTGGCGCTCACGCTGCTGGTGACCAGCCCGTTTCTCTTTGCCTTCAGCCGTCTGGCGCTGGTGGAGCCGCTGCTGCTGGCGCTTGCCCTGCTGGCGATGGCTCTGGGGCAAGGGCTTTCCATGACGCCCCGAATCATGCGCCGCGCATCGCTGCTGGGTCTGCTGCTGGCTGCGATGATTCTGGCAAAGACCACGGCAATCTTCCTGCTGCCGGCGATTGGCTGGGCTGCGTTCATGCCGCTGCGAGCCGAGCCGCGCCGACTGGCTCGCGCGCTGGCTGCCTGCGCTGGAAGCGGCGGATGCATCCTTGCGCTTTGGGCCGCAGTGCTGATTCACTTCCACCTGTTGGGCGATCTGACCTATTTCTTCTTTATCAATCGCTATCCCAGGCCGCACACAGCCTCTGGCTGGCTGGCCAGCCTGGGTTGGGCCGTACACGGAATGCTGTGGATCGACCCGATTCTGATGCCGCTGCTGGCTTTGCTGCTGCTGGTTGGGCTGGCTGCATGGCTGGCTACGCGGGGGGTGCGCGCTTGGACACACGCGGCGTCCACCTTCGGCTTCGCTTCGCCGCTCGCGCACGATTCGCTGTTTGCAGCGTCGCTACTGGGGATTGCCGGGTGGGTCGCTTTCATGGCCGTGCAGGATCATACCCAGCCGCGCTACTACACGGTGGTTGCGGCCTTTGCGTTTGTGGCCCTGGCCCAACTGCTGGCGGCGCTGCTGCGGCAGGGCAAGGCGCAAGGCAAGACGTGGCGCAGGGTTGGCCTTGTGGCGCTGCTCGTGGTCGCGTTTGCGGTTGCGCGGAACTCGGTCGAGATGCTGCGGTATGCCCTGCACCCTTCGTACACATGGATCGACGCGGCACGCTCGCTCACCGCCTACGTCGATGCCCATCCGAAGAGCCGTCGTCTGCTGCTGGCCACCAGCGGCGACGAGATCACGCTGATGACGGGATTGCCGGCGGTTTGCGACGACTTTGGCACAGACCTGCCGGAGCGCCGCATTCGGCGCGCGAATCCCGGCTGGTTTGCCGCCTGGAATGACCTTGATCCGGCGATGCTGGCGGCGATTCATGCCGGCTTTGCGCTGCGCCAGGTGGCCACGTACACGGTGATGGACGATCCTGAGCGAAATCGACTCGTGCTTTTTCGGCTGGTGCCGCGGCGGTCGGCACCAGGAACGGTGCAAAACTTCGCTGCGCTTGGCCAGATTCTGCCCGAAGACCACGTCTCGATCGATGTGGAGTGAGTCCGACGGAGCAGGTTTCGCTTTGGGTTACTTTTCGCCGAGATAGTCGCGATACTGCAACTCGATGACGCCGGTGCTGCGAGCCAGAGCCAGCTTGGTCAGGTTGTACTGGTAGAGGCTTTGCACCAGATTGCTCTCGGCGGTGGCCAGCGACGCCTGGGCGCGGACCAGCGGGAGGGTGTCGTCGACGCCCGCCTTGTAGCGGTCCGTCTCATCGCTCAGCGCCTGCCGCGCCAGATCGACGTTGGACTTTGCCACGTCGAGCAATTGCTTTGCAGCGTTTGCGTCCATCTGCGCGGTTCGCACCTGCTGCACGATCCGGGAGCGCAGGTCAGAAAGCTGATGCTCGACTCCATCCAACTGCGCGCGAGCGACATCGGCTTCGCCGCGCAGGCTGGCTTCGCGAAAGATGGGCACTTGCAGCTTGCCCATGGCCAGCATGGTTCCGTGCGCGCCGACGCCGCTGACGGAGGTGACTCCGTAGTTGCCGGAGAAGCTGAGCGTCGGCAGCCTTTCGGACTGTCGCGCCTTCATGACGTAATAGTTTGCTTTGACCTCGGCTTGCATCCGGCAGT
>JAJZCP010000280.1 GCA_021846065.1 Acidobacteriota bacterium | reverse complement strand
GGGCGGTGCGAGCGTGGTATCGCGGCCTGGGACGTCCACAGGGTTTGGCCGTCGATGGAGAAGCAAACGTGTATGTGACGGCTTCCCTGGCCGGACAGCGCGGGCTGGTACGGATCGATCCGGATGGGCATGCGGAGGTCGTGGTGGCTGGGCATACTGTCGTCGGTGTTGCATTTTCGCCTCTGGGATCGACAATCCTGACGACAAACGACGCGGTGTATGAAGTGGAACTGGGTGTGACCAACGCTCCAAACTGAGCGAAGCGGAGTGCCGCAGCGCCTGCTCTGCACGCAGATTTTTCTCGGCGCAAAACGCCGCCTGGGATGAACCATGAATTGTGAGATTATCGCCGTTGGATCGGAGTTGCTGACTCCCTGGTGGCAAGACACAAACTCTCTGTTTCTGACCGAAGAGCTGAACGCCGTGGGTGCCTCGGTGCGCTTCAAGACAATTGTCGGGGATCGCAGAACGGATCTGGCGGGCGCAGTGCGCACGGCACTGACCCGTGCGGACATTCTGATTGTGATGGGCGGTCTTGGTCCCACGGAAGACGACCTGAGCCGCGAGTCCGTAGCTGAAGCGTTGGGCGTGACGTTGCGGCGTGACGGCAGCCTGGTGGCCGCGCTGAGCGCGCGATTTGCCGCGCGACGCATGACGATGACCGACAACAACCTGAAACAGGCAGATGTGATGGAAGGCGCAGAGGTGCTGGTAAACCCGAACGGCACCGCACCAGGGCAATGGATCGATACGGAATGGGATGGATTTCGCAAGCTGGTGATGCTGATTCCGGGGCCTCCAGGCGAGTGCAGGCCGCTTTTTGAGGAGCAATGCCTGCCGCGTCTGCGGGCGGTCATTCCGGAGCGACATATTGCTCGGCGCACGCTGAAGGCGACGATGATCGGCGAGTCGGCTGCGGATGCTCTGCTGGCGCCGATCTACGGCGCGTATCCGGATGTGGAGACGACGATCCTTGCCGGCAACTGCGAGATTCAGCTTCATCTGGCTTGCGCGAAGACGACGCTGGAGGCGGCAAAGGCGCGCGTGGATGATCTGGCAGGCAAACTGGAAGAAGCACTGGACGAGTACCTGTTTGCCTCGCAGGGCGAGACGCTGGAGCAGATTGTTCTCTTCTATCTGGAACTGAAACAGGCGACACTGTCGGTGGCGGAGAGCTGCACCGGCGGCATGCTCGGCGAACGGATTACCTCCATCGCCGGCAGCTCACGCTCGTTTGTGGGCGGCGCGCTGGTCTACTCCGATGCGCTGAAGATCGCTTTCTGCGGCGTGGAACCGGAGCTGATTGCCGAGCATGGCGCGGTGAGCGCACCAGTTGCCGAGGCGATGTCCCACGGCATCCGACGGCGCACCGGCGCGACCTTCGGCATCGGAATCACCGGAGTCGCAGGACCTGGCGGCGGCACCGAAGAAAAACCAGTGGGGCTGGTCTACATTGCCCTGAGCGACGCGCAAAACACCGAATGCAGCGAAAACAACTTTCGCGGCGACCGGCAGAAAGTGCGCCAATGGGCGACGCAAAAGGCGCTGGACATGCTGCGCCGACGGCTGATCCAATACCGCTGAAGGACGCGGCTGGCTGCGAGGATTGCAGGAAAATCTAACGCGGCAGCCAGCCCATGCCACGCAGCCAGGTCTCCAGCAGGACGGTCCATTGGTCGAGAGCGGCATTGCCTTTGCCCAAACCGCTGCCGTGTCCTCCATGCGCGAAGATGTGCATCTCCGCCGAGACGTGTGCGTCGAGCAGCGCCTGATAGAAGCCCAGCGCCTGCTGCACGGGAACGGTGGTGTCCTCGGTGGTGTGATAGAGGAATGTGGGCGGTGTCTGCGCGGTGACGAAGCGCTCCGGGGTGTACTGCTTTTGCAGCTCGGCGCAGCGATCCATCACGTCCATCAGCTTGCAGTAGCTGAGGTGTGAAGTATCCGGCGTGACGCCACCCAGCCATCCGTAGCCGAGGATGAGCGCATCCGGACGGCTGCTGACGCGAGCGATGGGATCGGCAGATGCATTGTCCCCGGCAACAAACTGTGTGGCCGAAAGCGCAGCCAGATGACCGCCCGCCGAGAAGCCGATGACGGCAATGCGGTCTGGATCGATCTGGTAAGTCGAGGCATCGGCACGCACCATCTGGATGGCGCGGCGCGCGTCGAGCAGTGGAACAGGAAGCAGATAGTTTTTGCCCATCCGATAGTGCAGCACAAAGGCCGTGAACCCGCGCGCTGTGAACCAGTCGGCAACCTCGCGTCCCTCCAGAATGGAGGCCAGATGAAGATACGCTCCACCGGGAAGAATCAAGACAGCGTTGCCGTTTTTGCGCGTGTACTGCGGCTTGAAGACGGTCATGAAGGGGATGTCGTCGCAACTGTTTCCTCTGGCCTGCGGAGCATCACCCGTCCACAGCCGGACGGTGCTGATGCCGAGATATTCGCTCTGCGTGCCCAACTCCGGGCACTCCGCGCGCAGCAGTGGAACGGCGAAGCAGCCAGAAAGCAGAAAGACCGTTGCGAAGCGAAAACAAGCACGGACAAGAGCAAGGTTCATACATTCCTCCGAAG
>JAJZCP010000279.1 GCA_021846065.1 Acidobacteriota bacterium | reverse complement strand
CCGCCTGCAGCACCGGCCGGCGGAACTCTCCGGCGGCGAGCAGCAGCGCGTTGCCATCGCGCGCGCGCTGATTGCGCGGCCGGCCATCGTGCTGGCCGATGAGCCAACCGGCAATCTCGACTCGGAGAACTCGAACGCCGTGTTGCAGGTGCTGCGCCGCTCCAATCAGGATCTGAAGCAGACCGTGATGATGATTACGCATAACCCGGAGGCGGCGGCCATCGGCGACCGCATCCTGCCGATGCGGGATGGCCGGATGCTCGACGAGCGCGCAGCGCGTTGACCCGGCTGCGTTTGGGCCGATATACTGCACCCTAGTGCGTGCGGGAGTAGCTCAGTGGTAGAGCGCAACCTTGCCAAGGTTGAAGTCGCGGGTTCGACCCCCGTCTCCCGCTCCAGAACGCACCATCCTGTCTGTTGCAGCAGATAGGCTCCCGGCAGGATCTACCGTTCGTCCAACGCCTCCAGATCTTTCCGCCGAACGGTTGTCAAAAGGGCGCGGTACCCAAGTGGTAAGGGAGAGGTCTGCAAAACCTTTATGCGTCGGTTCGATCCCGACCCGCGCCTCCAATTCTTCTCACAGCATGTCGCTCGCAACCGGATCCCGCGATGGGTGACACTGCCAGGGCTCTGCTCGACACATCCAACGCCTGCCGCAGAAGCGCAGCCAGAACAGACATGGACTGACTGCGAATACGAGCTGAAGCCACGCGCGCGAAACCTCCTCGAGCCGCTGCAAGGATAGTTGGTGGCCCTGGACGAAGTGACGGAAAACCGCTGCCTTGTTGACCCGGCCAATGTTGCATAAACTTCCGCATGTGCCGTTCCGGGTGCGGCGTCGCGCCGCGAGACCTGCTTCGAACACAGGGCACACAATCATTCGCTGAGGTGACCCTATGCCCGCAAGTGTGCACCGTTTCCCGGTAGCCGCTTCCCTTACGCTGCTGGCAGCGCTATCAGTCTCCGCGCAACGTGTCACGCTAGCCATTGACGACGGCGCGGCGAAAGCACCCAGCAGCCCCACGCTCTACGGCCTGATGACGGAGGAGATCAACCACTCCTACGACGGCGGCCTGTATGCGGAGCTGATCCGCGACCGTGTCGTCCGCCAGGGCGGCTGGGGACAGCTTGACCACTGGCGGCTGGTGCAGCGCGGCGTTGCGCAGGCCAGCCTGGAGATTGACGGCCAGAATGGCCCCAGCACCGCGCTGCCCGGTAGCCTTAAGCTGACGATTCTATCGGCCAATGCGTCCAGCCCGGCGGGCGTCGCCAACACCGGCTGGTGGGGCATTCCGCTGCATCCACGCACGGACTATCAGGCCTCCTTCTGGGCCAAGGCCAGCAATGCGGGGGCCGATCTCACCGCCGCGCTGATCGATGACAACTCCGGCAGAATCGTCACGCAGCAGACGATCCACGGTATCGGCACCACCTGGCAGCGCTATCACACCACCATCCGGACGCCCGCCTCGCTGACGCCTTCCGCGCACAACCACTTCGCGCTGCTGGTCACGCAGCCAGAGACGTTGTGGTTGAACCTGGTCTCGCTCTTTCCGCCCACCTACAACAACACCTCCAACGGCAACCGCATCGACCTGATGCAGCGCATGGCGGCCATGCATCCAGCCTTTCTACGCTTTCCCGGCGGCAATTATCTTGAGGGCAATACCATCGCGCAGCGCTTCCGCTGGAAGCAGACGATTGGCCCGCTGTCGGGCCGTCCGACGCACATGAGTCCCTGGGGCTATCGCAGCTCAGACGGCATGGGGGTGCTCGAACTTCTCGACTGGTGCGAGGACCTTCATATGCAGCCGGTGCTGGCGGTCTATGCCGGCTATTCGCTGAATGGGGAACACGTAGCCGCCGGGCCCGCGCTGCAGCCCTATGTGAAAAGCGCGCTCGAGGAGATTGAGTATGTCACCGGCAGCCCGTCCACGCAATGGGGCGCGGCGCGCGCAAAGGACGGGCACCCCGCGCCGTTCCCACTGCACTACGTTGAGATTGGTAACGAAGATCAGTTCGACAAGTCCGGCAGCTACTCCGGCCGCTACGCGCAGTTCTATGACGCCATCCACCAGAAGTATCCCGGTCTCCAGATCATCGCCACTGCTCCCGTGAAGGGCCACAAAGTGGACGTGCTGGACGAGCATTATTACGAGCCGCCGCAGCAGTTCTTCGCCATGGCGGACCACTATGACAAGCTGCCGCGCACGGGGCCGAAGATCTTTGTCGGCGAATGGGCCACCATGGAAGGCTCTCCCACGCCGGACTTTGGCGCCGCGCTGTCGGATGCCGCATGGATGACCGGCCTCGAGCGCAACAGCGATCTGGTCGTCATGGCCAGCTATGCGCCGCTTCTAACTAACGTGAACCCGATGGGTCCGCAGTGGGTTCCCAACCTGATCGGCTACGATGCGATGACCAGTTATGGTTCGCCCAGCTATTGGGCGCAGGTGCTGTTCAGCAAATATCGCGGCGACGAGATCCTTGCGAGCGCAATGTCCGGCTCGCCCCTGCGGATCTTTGCTTCCGTCACGCGGGAAAAAGCTACCGGCGCCATCGACCTGAAGCTAGTCAACGCCAACACTGTGGCCCCGAG
>JAJZCP010000278.1 GCA_021846065.1 Acidobacteriota bacterium | reverse complement strand
GGCCGTGATGCTGGGCGGCAGGTGCTCACTGCTCTGCGGCGTGTGGTAGCCGCAGCCAAGCAATACGACAGGAACAAGAAGGATTGGCGCGCGCAGCATCCGCATGGAATTGGAAGACGACCCTCTTATTGTAGGGCCCGGCTCGCCGGCAGGCAGCACGCTACTTTCCGGCCGGCATCACCTGCAGTTGCGCCATGCCCTTTGCATCCGGCGTCAACGTCACCTGCAGCATATGGCTGGCTGCGTTATAGCGCTGCGACTGGATCTTCCCTGCCGTCACGCGAACGCCGGGAGCCTTCGCCGCGTAGAGCACGAGAGCCTGGCTGCTCTCTCCCGGGGCAAAACGAAGGTCAATCGCGAGACCGCCGCTGGCCGAGATCGGACGCGCTGCCAGCCGCTGCCTGCCCATCGTCGCAATCATCTGCGGATCGCCGACCAGCGCCAGGCCCGCGTTTACCGGCGCCACTACGGCATAGCCCCAGCCATCGGCGAGCGGTAAGCGATCGGTCACACCCGCGTCTTGAATGGTTCCGTCCCCGGTGCGCCAGTTATAGACGACCACCTGTCCCTTGTAGCCCAGCTCAGCAGGCGTAAAAGCGGCCGCCGTCTCCTGGTGGCGCGGATACGCAAAGACGTAGGAAGTGGTCCCGGCCGCCTGCTGCGACTGCGCCACCGCGACCATCGCTGCCGGATGGCCTGCTGCATCCGCCAGGTATATGCGGTCCAGGGGGCGGATGCCGTGATCCGGCTTCACCAGGACGCCATCGGCGCGCGCTGCACGCAGCAGATTTTTGGCGTCGATTTTGTCGATGGCGTCGCCCACGCCGACTGGACCGGACGACAGCGTGGACAGCACCAGATTCGCCGTCTCAGAACTCATAAACACATCGCTCCACGGCCAGATGCCGAGCGCGTAGGCGATCTGCGAATCGTAGAGAAACTCGTCCCACCGGGCGGGCTCAAAGCGGTCGTCGCTGGTGCGGATCGTCGTCAAGTTGGGATAGCGCACGCCCTGCAGATAATCCGCTGGCGCGGGCATGCAGTATTGCAGAGCGATTCCCTGCTGGCGCATCGCGTGCGCCATCTCGTCGTGGTAGGCCTCAGGCGCGGTGAAGTTTGCCTCCGCCTGTGCAAAGGTGCCCAGCCAGTCCTGCTCATACACCATGATGTTCGCCGCGCGCAGCCACGCGGCTGTCTGCTTCCAGTACGCCGGGTCGATGATGACATTTCCGGACATTTTGTAGGTGTGGCGATACGGGCTGCTCTGGTCGATCCAGCGTCCGTGCACAGCCATTGGCAGATCCAGCTTCCTGGCGAATGGGTCGATTCCATCCGGAAATAATTGCTTGTCCGGCTCGTACCGGTACGCGCCGCCCGCGCCATGCTCCCAGTGACGCACCTGCCACTGCTGCTCCGGCCCCTTGGGATAAAACCAGCTATCCAGTTGCATCAGGTGCAGCGGCACGCCTTGCTGATGAAACTTGTCGGCCACCGCCAGCAGCGTGCCGGTGTAGCCCAGCTTCGGATCGAACTTGTAGTAGTAGTACGCGCCATTGTCGGTCCAGTAGCTGAGTCCGCGCAGCAGCGGGCCGGCGTCATTGCGCACCACCGGCCGCGCGGCCCAGGCCTGCATCGCGTGGCCCCACGTAGTAAGGGTCGCGTGGATACCGTCGCCAAATGCCAAAACGGTGGTGTGGAGTGTGTGGGAGGGTGCCTCGGGCGCGGAGGCAAGAAATCCGGAACGCAGCACGCCGTTCTGCAATTGCAGATCGCTGACAAAAAAGTGATCGGCGGGCGACACCACCACGGTGTCGAACTTGCCGGCGAACAGCACCCACGGCCCCTGATGATGCAGGTGATTGAACGAATACGGTCCAAAAGGGGCGACACCATAACCCAATAGGTGCCAGTCCGTGGAAACACCGGACAGGCGCGGAAACTGCGGCCGCTCCCCGGCAGTTCGCACCGTCAGCGTCACCACTCCCTGCGCTGGATAGACGCGAATGGCATCCACCTCATCCGACTTCTCGCCCTGAAAGCGCAGCCCGCAATAGTCGCCCAGGGCGTCGTGGTCAGAGAACTTCCGGACGCGACCCGGCTCCGGCAGCTTTCCTGTCCAGTGGATGCTTCCTTCGGTGCGGGTAATGGAATACGTCCCGTCCGTCAGGAAATCTGCCTGCAACGCATGCGTTCCGCAGGTCTCCGCCAGCAGCGGTGTGGCCGTCAACAAGCTTGCCACCATCAGAAGATGGGAAATCCGCAGAGCATAGAGATTTGACGGCATGGGTAACAATCCTCCGTGGATACGGGCGATGCGCAGGCGCAATTTGAAAAGCAAATGCCCTGCGTCAGGGGCGACACAGGGCATTCTAAAGCGTCAGACAGTTTTGGCTTATGCGGGGGAAGGCTGCTCACCCGCGAAACCAGGCGCGCGGCCAGCTTCGGGACGCAGCACCTGCTGCACATCGCCGCCCGGTCCATCCGGCGGTGCGCTCATCGGCGGCAGGTCCTTGCCCTGAATCAGCATGCGAAGCTCTTCGGCATCCAGCGTCTCCCGCTCCAGCAAAGCCTGTGCCAGCCGATGCATCAGGGGGCGGTTGTTAT
>JAJZCP010000277.1 GCA_021846065.1 Acidobacteriota bacterium | reverse complement strand
AAAGCCGTACCACGGGCAGACCCCCACGGCACCGTGTCCATCACGAACTTCATCGCATGGCCGTTCCAGGCAAATAGAAACGGACAGGAGCCTTTCAGCCGCTGCTCCGTCAATATCTGCTGATCTGCCTTCAGGCCGAACTCCGCGCTGACGGTTCCGTTCGGCCACTCGATGCGCGCCACATCTGTCTGATCGTGGGTTCCCAGTCCAAAATGCAACTGCGGGCTGTTGATTGGCGCGGTTTGCGTCAGTAAGCCGGAGCGTATCTGCACCTGACCGCCAATTCCAAAGGAGTTGACGCGTTGATCGCCGGTGGCTTGGCGTGCGCGCGGACGGATGGTCTGCCAGTGGTACGGCTTTGTGCTCTCAGTGCGGGCGATCTGAGGCTGGCCGTTTTGCGAGATGCCAAACAGCGCGAGGTGGCCGTCCGCCTTGATGTCTGCCACGCCGAAGATCTCTGCGCTTCCGACTGGCGCGGGATAGCGTACGAATTTTGCGCCGCCCTCACCGAGCCAGAGTTGCGCGCCGCCTGCGCGACCGCCCAGAGAAACCTGCGCAAGCAGAAGGTCGACTGCGCCATTGTTGTCCACGTCGGCGGCGTAGAGGCGTACGTCTCCGGCCAGGCTCGCCGCCGGATCGGTGACATGCGCGAGCGTCGTAGCCGACCAGCCGCCGTTGGCCGCGCTGGCAAGGCTCGCGACGGTTCCGTCCGGCAGCACGGCCACAAGCGAGAGCATGCTGCGGCCTGCGATGTCTGCCGCGACAATCGCCCGGGCAGCAGCAAACTGTGCCGGAACCGGCGCCTCCGCGAACCGCGCGGCGCGCTGGTTGAGGAAGATGTGCAGGTGGCCAGCGCCATCGATCACGGCAGCGTCTGCGATGCCGTCGCCATTGAGGTCCGCCCATACAAACTGATGGATGCCCGAGATATTTGGGAAAGGATGCATCACGCTGAAGGTGCCATCGCCGTTGTTGCGCAGCACGGTCGGGAGGCCCGAGTCTTGTCCCAGAACGATATCCAGATCGCCGTCCGGTTCGATATCGACAGCCCAGGCGCCGGTGTAAGAGGCCTTCAAAACGTCCGCAGGCAGTCCAGACTTTGCGGTGACAGCGGTAAAGACAGACGGGCTCTCCTGCCGCAGCAGACGAACACCCCCGAGCCCCGCCAGGACCAGGTCTGTCTTGAAGTCGAAATTGAAGTCGATGGGAAGGACACCTTCTGGTGACGGAGGCGTTGCGGAAGCTCCGCCAGGAAATGGGAAGCTGGCGCCGGTCGACAAGCGCACCTGTCTTCCGTCGGCAACTGCAAGCGTGGGCGTTCCTTCACCGTCGAGCGAGATGGCTCCGATCCAGCTCCAATGCTGCGCTCCGCTAGTGCGGGATAATTCCGGTGCGGCTGTGGTCAGGAACTTCATTGCCGTATCCGGCGCGGCGGGAGCCGAGGAAGGATTCGGCAAGCGGAGGAAATGTGTGAAGGGCTCGGCCTGATCGCCGGGCGGCAACATGATTGCCGTGAGACTGGCGCGGAAGGCGGGCACCTGCAAGAGAACATTGCGGAGGAAGACGCTGCGTAGAGCTGCCGCATGCGAGTTGCCGCTCGACGTGGCGGTCTGCAGGACTGCGAGCTGCTGTTTGGCGGGCGCAGGCCAGTCGCCACTTAGCGCAGCAAGGCGGCTAACCGCCATCTGCGCGGTGTTCATATCGCCACGCCGCGCTGCAATCCGGGCCAACTCCACCAGCGCGGCCACGTTGTCCGGACGCTTAGCCAGTATTTGCTCGATGATCTGCTGGAACTTCTGCTGGCTACCCGCGCCTCTTTGCCGTTCCACGGCCATTGCCAGCGCGTACAGTGGCCGCACGTTGCCGGGATCCAGGTTCGCAGCCCGCTGAAAGTCGCTGATGGCCGGCTGCAGGCTGCCTCGCTCGTCGTCAAGCAGACCCAGCAGAAAGTAAACGCGGCCGTTATTGGGAGACAACTTCAGAGCGCGGTGCAGACGCTCATCCGCCAGTTGAAAATTCCGCTGACGCAGCGCCAGAATTCCCCAGTCTGCCCAGGCCACCGGCTCACCGGATGCGATCTGTGCCGCCTGCCCCAGGCTCTGATCCGCACGAGCGTCGTTGCCCACCTGCAGCGCCGCCAGCCCCACATAGAAGGCGGAAACAAATTGCTTATACGCCGGCGAATCGGCCGCAGGCAGCCCGGCGTGCGAGTGGCAGCCCGTGAAGAGAAAGATCGTTGCGGAAAGGGCAGCAATTGCGGCTCGCAGCGGGCGCAACGGAGGGTGGCAGGAGCGATAATTCATAAACGGACTGGCACTGAAACAATGGGGCGCGGAAATCTCAAAGGCTCTGGCGTGCGTGCCCGTTACATTTCCGGTGTGGCCACATTCTTTCATGGGAGCACCCGTCTCCAGCGCTGAAGCGTGCGAAAAAAATCAGGATCGCGCGGCCCGGCGTTGGCGGGTGGATGCTGGTCTCATCCTTTTGGCGGAGGCGCATTGCAAAGATACTTGTGTAGACTTGCGGGACACTCGATGCATCCTCTGTGATACCCGAACGGACCCGGCGCACCAACCGCAATGACGGATCAAAAGACTTTGAAATCGTACGCATGGCTGAGACCCGT
>JAJZCP010000276.1 GCA_021846065.1 Acidobacteriota bacterium | reverse complement strand
CCGTTGAACATCAGCGTCGGCTGCCGTGCCTTCCAGAATGGAGCGCCGATGACGCGCTCGTACTTCTGGCTCCAGCGGGGATGATCGACGTTGGGGTTAACGTTTGAGTAGAAGCCGTACTCATTGGGCGCAGACTCATTCCAGGTCGTGCGCGGCTGATTCTTGACGAACTTGACTTCGACCAGCGACTTTGCGGATTTGAATCCGTACTTCCATGGCAGCACCATGCGAATGGGCGCTCCATCCTGGTTCGGAAGCACCTGGCCGTAAAGACCGAAGGTCAGCAGGGCCAGCGGATTCATGGCCTCATCCATGCGCAGCCCTTCAGAGTATGGCCAGTGGAGATCGACCTGCCGGATCCACGGTTCTTCCCGAGAATTATCGAGCGAGAGAAACTGAACGTATTTTGCTGAACCCAGGGGCTCGCACTGCTTGATGAACTCCGAAAGGGAATAACCCGCCCACGGAATCACCATGCTCCACGCTTCCACACAACGGTGCCGGTAGACGCGCTCTTCCATCGGCTGCAGCTTCAACAGCGTATCGATGTCAAACGTTTTGGGCTTCTTCACCAGTCCGCTCACCTTCACGGTCCAGGGGCGCGTCTTCAACCGCCAGGCGTTATGCGATGGGTCGCTCTTCTCGACGCCAAACTCGTAAAAATTGTTGTAGGTCGTGATGTCGTTGTAGGTGGTGAGCGGCAGCCCGGTTGAAGAGTACTTGCTGGGAACAGTGGTCAATTTCTGCGTGTCTGCTTCCACGGTCTGCGGGTGAGCCAGATGGCGCAGCACCGGCGTCGCCAAAGCCGCTGCGCCCGCGGCGGCCGCCATGAAGGCGCGCCGGTTCATATAAGTGGCTTGCGGCGTAATTTCAGAACTGGGAATCTTCGGAATATCAATTTTTTTCATCTGGTTCTCCTGGTTCCGCCTCGTGACCTGCAGACCCGCTTTTTAGACCCATTCGGGACAGCGGACGTTACAAAAAAGGAACGAAAAAGGGAACCCTGTGGATGGGATCATAAGCAACCCGCCATTCAGGCGCGGACCCGCACATCGAGCGACTTGTACCAGTTGTGAAAGATGCGCATCAGCGGCCGCTCGACGGCCAGATAAAACGACACGCCGGCTGCGGTGCAAAGCAGCAGGCAAAGCAGAATGGCGAGGTCGCCGCCCCAGCGGTCCAGATAGCGCCAGTAGTGCTCCGCAACGCTGCGTGCAGGATCCGTGCATAGGTAGATTGAATACGATGCGTCCCCCAGGAAGACCGCAACCGCGGCGGGAGACGATCGCAGACCGGGTTGCCAGAGCAGGCTGCCCAGAACGATCAGCGCTGAAGGGACGCCCCAGAGTGCAACCCGGAGCCAGCTGCTGGAGCCGTTCAGCACCATTCCCTGATAGTTGATCGTCCCATAGCCGGTAATGAGTGTGGTGAGCAGCCCGGCGATGCCAACGGCCAGAGTGAATCTTCCCAACATGACCGCGCGCCGCTCGGTCCCCGCAGCCGCGCGCCGCGCATAAAGCTGTCCGATCAGGCAGCCGAGCAGGAATTCGATCAGGATGGGGTTGGCCCAGATAATCAACAGCGGACGGCGGAAACTGGTCAGGGTGCCGATGGCGACCATGGCGGCCAGCGTCAGCGCGGTGTTGCGCACCAGCGTTCGAGGGGTGCGCCACATCCAGAAGGTCAGGATGACGTAGAAGTACATCTCGAACACCAGACTCCAGCCCAGCGACAGTACCGGCGACGGAGCGGGAAAGTGCGGCGAAGGAAGGAGAAAAATCGTGGGCAGCCAGGCCACAGACGCCCACTCGATGGGGTGCCGTCCGGTTTCAGCCAGCAGAATGACGACGCCCGTCAAAATCCAATAGATGGGGTAGATGCGCGTGAACCGGCGCGAAAGAAAGCGCAGCGGGGACTCGCTCCGACGGACCGCGGCACGGGATGCCACCAGCGAGACGATAAAGCCGCTGATGACGAAGAAGAGATCGAGCCCGCAGGCGCCAAACCCGGCGAGGTGGGGAATATCTCCCTGGATAGAACGGGATCGCGAAAGGGAAGCGTCGATCGAATGCGTCCAAAGCACCAGCAGCGCGGCCGCGGCGCGCAGCGCCTGCAGGATTCGTAGCTTGCCGCCAGCAGCGCTGGGCTCGGGAGATGAAGCCGCCGTGCTGCTCATTCCGAAAACAGGCCTTCCTGCTGCTCGGCTTTTCTGCGCGGAGCGGACGGCGGCCGGATCACCGCCAAAACTTCAAAAGCTGTAAGTGCCGACCGCGGCACAAAAATGCGCTGGGTATTGGAACGCAAATCCGGCGGCGCGAACTGGATGCCTTCTGGATCCAGCAGGGAAGCGTCATTGCTGGCCAACCCTTCCATCTCATCCCCGTCGCGAAAACGAACGCGCAGCCAGAGACCCGGACTGCGGGGCCTTCCGGCGAAGACCCGGCGCGCCAGGCGTTCCGGATCGTCCCCCTGCAGGAACTCCCGGACAAAACAGAGCGTCTTGACGTCTCCGGTCTGGAGTGTGAGCACCTTGCCGCTCTGATCGATGAGCTCCAGCAGTCCATTGCGGGCAAAGCCCGAGGGCGAGGCGTAGCCCGATTGCACGTCCCGGCTGAATTTGCGAACCAGGAGAACCAGA
>JAJZCP010000029.1 GCA_021846065.1 Acidobacteriota bacterium | reverse complement strand
CAGCACCGTCGCGCTCGGTTTCGGGAGCATTGTTGGGCATTGTTGCGACAAGTCTGGTCGTAGGCGTAGCCAGTCTGGGTTGGAATTACGTGCTCTCCGGACGCATCAGCCGGGAGTCTGCCGCGCTCAGCGACGCGGATCAGCAGACTGCAAAGCTGGCTGCCGAGCTTCGTGAGACGAACGCCCGGCTCAAGGTGACCAGCGAAGAGATGGGCCAGTCCCTGGGACTGACGCAGAAGCAGCTTGAGGCGCGCGCGCAGGATATTCTGCGGCGCGAACAGGCCGACAGTCAGCGGCTGGAGACGGCGCAGAAGCAGACCTCGCAGCAGATCAATGCGGTTTCGAGCGAAGTCTCCAACGTGAAGACCGACGTGGGCGGGGTGAAGACCGACGTGGCCAAGACGCAGAGCGATCTGGCGACGACCATCTCGCAGTTGCAGTCGATGAAGGGCGACATGGGCATGCAGTCCGGGCTGATCGCTCGCAACGCCACGGAACTCGACGCGCTGAAGCATCGCGGCGACCGCAACTACTACGAGTTCAAGCTGACGCGCGGACGCAGACAGCCGGTGGCCACCGTCAGCCTGGAGCTGCGCAAGGCCGACCTGAAGCACAATCGCTTCACGCTCGATGTCTTTGCCGACGACCGCAGGTATGAGAAGAAGGATCGCAACACGGACGAGCCGCTCCAGTTCTACACCGGACGCGACCCGATGCTCTACGAGATCGTCATCAACTCGATCGACAACAAGAATCAGGTGACCGGCTATCTGTCTACGCCGAAGAATGCGCCGACGCCGGTGAACGTGACAAAATAACGGTTCTCGATAACGGTTTTAGCGCAGCGCTTCAAAGAGTGGCTGCGGCGACCGAGGGCTTGAGCATCAAAGCGGGATGCATTCTGAGATCAATCTCAAAATTCATCCCGCTTTGCTGTTTCCAGCGCTCGTCAGAAAGCTGAAAGCTGGAGACGATCATGCCGTCGACGCTGGCTCCGGGGGCGATCACCGTATCCGGCACCAGCGGCTGAGTGCGCAGTGGGGCCAGCTCCGGATAGGCGACAAAGATGCGGTCATAGTCGGTGGCTGTTGCGGCATAGCTGGAGTCTTCGCCGTCGGGCAGTTGCAGGTTGGTCAGCAGGTGGCTCAGGATCACCGCATGGCTGCTTCGGTTGTGGAGGTGAATCTGCGCCAGCACCAGCACCTGATTGAATGTCTCCGGCGCCTGCACCACGCCTGCCGCATCCTTGCGCGGAAAGGCGCCGTGCATGGGATGAATCCACAGCCGCGTGACGCTGCCCTCGACAACCGGCGGGCGATGCGCGACCAGCCACAGAATAGCCGCCAGCAGGATGGCCACGCTGGAGGCGATAACAGCTCCGCGCAGCACTCCGCGCGACTCCGAAGGTCGATCATTCGCAAGCAGTGTCATGGTCTCCTCATTTCGTTTCGAGGCCGAAGCGCCGCCAGCAACTCCTCCGCTGACAGGGTATTGAGCACGTGCTCCCGCTTCACCCAGGCGCGGCGCAATTGTCGAATGCCGAAGTGCATCTTGTCCAGATGGCGCGTGTCGTGCGCGTCGGTATTGATGACCAGGCGGCATCCCAGTTCGAGAGCCAGCCTGAGATCACGGTCGCAGAGGTCCAGCCGCTCCGGCGCTGCATTGTGTTCGACGGCTACGCCCAGTTCGGCGCAGCGCTTGAGCACGGCGGGCAGATCCAGTTCGTAGGGTTCGCGGCGCAGCAGCAGGCGGCCGGTGCCGTGGCCGAGGATGCGTACACAGGGGTTTTCGACTGCCCGCAGAATGCGCTCGGTCATGGCTTCGCGCGGCATCTGCAGCCCGGTGTGGACGCTGGCGATCACGATCTCCATCTCGGCCAGCACGGCGTCGGGCAGGTCGAGCGAGCCGTCGGCCAGAATATCCACTTCAATCCCCGCGAAGACGCGGAAGCGTCCGTTCGTGGCGCGGTTCATGGCGTGGTCCACGGCGCGGATGCGCGCCACATGTTCGAGCGCGCGTTCTTCATTGAGGCCGTTGGTCATGGCCAGATTTTTCGAGTGGTCGGTGATGGCGATGTAGCTGTAGCCGCGCGCGCGGGCTGCCTCGGCCATCTCGTGAATCGAGTTGTGACCGTCGGTGGCATGGGTGTGCATGTGCAGGTCGCCGCGCAGATCGTCGAGCGTAATGAGCCGGGGCAGGGAATGCGACTGCGCCGCTTCAATCTCGCCCAGATTTTCCCGCAGCTCCGGCGGAATCCAGTCCAGCCCCAGCGCGGCGTAGATGGCCTCTTCGGTTTCCGACGCCACCACGCTTCCGTCGTCCACACGCGCCAGTGCCCACTCGTTCAGCGTGTAGCCCATGCGCAGCGCGCGTTGCCGCAGCGCAACATTGTGCATCTTCGATCCGGTGAAGTATTGCAGCGCCGCGCCGCGCGAGATGGCAGGCAGCAGGCGCACGTCTACCTGAAGGCTGTTGTGCAGATAGAAGCTGATCTTGTTCTCGCCCCTGGCGATCAGGTCGCGGATGCCGTGGTAGGAGGCGACGGACTCGACCAGCGTTGCCGTCGCTCCCGGCTCGCAGGCAGCGCCCGTGACCAGAATGTCGAGATCGCCCGCCGTCTCGCGTCCGCGCCGCAGAGAACCGGCAGCCGTCACCGTCTCCACGCCGGGCTGCGCGGCCAGAAAGCTGCGCAGCGCCAGCCAGGCCTCTTCCACGTGGTCGATACGAAAACGTCCGGAGCTTTTGCGATAGTCGTCAATGCCTTTTTGCAGCTTGGCAAGCTGCTTTTCGCCCATCCGCGGCAGGCCGCTCAAGGCGCCGGAGTGAATCGCCGCCTCCAGCGCATCGATGCTGGCAATCTGCGCCGCATCCCAAAGGAGCCGCACTGTCTTCGGACCCATCCCCGGCAGCTTCATCAGCTCCAGAATCAGCGTCGAGTAGCGCGCCAGCAGTTCATCGCGCAGCGGGATCGATTGGGTGCGCACCGCGGCCTGAAGATTGGCTGCCATGCCTTTGCCGATGCCGGGAATCTCCAGCAGGCGCTCGGGCGTCTCGACCAGTTCGGCGATGGCCGCCGTCGACTGTTCCACGGCCTCGGCGGCGCGGCGATAACTGCGAATGCGGAACGAGTCTCCGCCGTCGATCTCCAGCAGATCTGCCGTCTCCACCAGCAGGCGCGCAATGCTTGGATTGTTCATGGAAAAAGAACTCCGACATGCCGAAGCATCACCACTAGCATCACCACCATGATAGCTGCGTCATGATAGACGCGTCATGATCGCTGCGTCAGAGATCCACGCAAACACGCAGGGCAATGCTTCCAGTCATCTCGGATGGCTTGCTGCATTCTGTCCGTCGCATTCCAGCCAACAGGCAGACGCAGTGCTGGTATGCTTCTTCAGGCAGCTTCGTCCTTGGACGATGCTTTATACCGGACGACCGCATCGGCTTGCGGACCCTTTTCGCCCACGATGATGTCAAATTCAACCGCGTCGCCCTCTTTCAGCGTCTTGTAGCCGTCGACCTGAATCGCCGTGTAATGCACAAAGACATCGGGACCATCTTCGCGACCGATAAAACCGAAGCCTTTCGCGTTGTTAAACCACTTGACCGTGCCCTTATATTGCGCCACTGGTTCTGCACCATCCTTCATCCGGTGATCGCGACAGACGAGCGAGCCGCTACACACTATGACGCAGAAATCTGGAGAAAGGTTGATTCAACCGGAAAAACCGAATCTGGAAAAGTCACTCGATCCAGGCCCAATCGCCTCACGGTTTTGTCGTGTGTGCGGTCCAGTCGTGTGCGTTGTGGACGCTCCAGGTCGAGGGATGCGATCGAAACCGCAAAGGCAGATCGGAGACGCGCACTAGCTGCGGCGGGCTTTGGCTTTCAGTCGTTGCGCCAGTAACAGGGCGCCTACGAGTGTCTTTCCATCCAGAATCTTGCCTTTTTCAATGCGCTCCAGCAGGTCGGAGAGTCGCACGAGACGAAAATCAATCTCTTCGTCTTCCTCCGGATGGGCGTCACCGGGGATCAGTCCTTCGGCCAGAAAGATATACATGCCTTCGCCCAGAAATCCCGGACTTGGATAGTAGTAGACGAGCTTCTTCCAGCGGTGCGCGGCATAGCCGGTTTCTTCGGACAACTCTCTCTGCGCGCCATGCAGCGGGTCTTCGCCTGCATCCAGTTTGCCTGCCGGCAACTCCCACAATTCCTGCCCGGTGGCGTAGCGATACTGCCGTTCCAACACGATCCATGGATCTTTCTTGTCCCTGGCCTTGCCCTTGCCGTAGTCGACGGCCAGAATCACCACCGAACCGTTGTGACGAATCACGTCGCGCCACGCTTCCTTGCCGTTGGGTTCCACGATATGGTCCCGATGAATGCGAAACAGCGGTCCCTGATACGCAATCGTCGATTGGATCAGCTTTGCGCCCTTCTTCCCTGCATGTTTCTTCGCCGCTGTCTTCAGGGCAGGGTTCGCGGTCGCTTTTTTGACCGACGGCTTCTTTGTTGGAGCCTTTGACCGGGCCGCCGCAGCCGTTGGCTTGCTCTTGGCCGTTTTTGCCGTTGCCTTTGTCTTTGGATTCATCGGTTAAACCTCTGCAAACTTTGTCGGGGCCTTGTCTGGGAAGCCTTCCTTCATTACGGTAACACCGCCTTTGCGTTTCTCCGGGTTTCGCGCGCCAACCGCTGCATCCGGAATCTCTGCTCCGGCATCCAATGCTGGGGTTTGCAGGACATGGCTGCGCCCACGTCTGTAAACTCAGTACGAAACGCCAGCAGCGTGCATCCCTGAGAGTGAAGAGACCCTGAGCCTTGAAAACGGAATGTTTGTCCCCGGCCACTTTGCCGGGATCCCAGCGCATCTTTCTGGACTTTTGTAGCCGGCGCGCCTCCGTGGCTGCGGGCGTTGAACCCGATTCACGGTCTCCGCTTGCTCACTGGTACGCCGATTGGAATCCCGCGCGTCCGCTTGCTTCCCGCTCCTCGATCTCGCCATCCATGCTTGCGCTGCTTGCCGCGCAGAATCCAGAACCCGAACTACAGGCGGCTCTCGATCGACTGCGCTCCGGCGCGCGCACCGTTGTCACCGGGCAGCAGGTGGGTCTCTTCGGCGGAGCCGCGCTGATTCCCTACAAAGCGGCTACAGCCATCGCTCACGCTGCTGAAGCGGCGCGGCACGGCATGCCGCACCAGCCCATCTTCTGGCTGGCCACGGAAGATCATGACTTCGCCGAGATCGATCATCTCGTCCTGCCTGACCGCCGCGAGCTGGTCAAGCTGCACTACGACGCAGCGCCGGAGCATCCTGTTCCAGTGGGCGGCATCGTGCTCACCGAGGCCATTCTGCCGCTGGTCGAGCAGGCGCAATCGCTGCTTGCCTGGTCAGAGCCGGGCGCGTGGCTGGCCGACGCCTATCGCCCCGGCGTCACGCTGGCTGCGGCCTTCCGCAGCTTTTACGCGCGCCTCTTTGCGCGGCACGGACTGCTGATTCTCGATCCCTCCGGGCGTGAGGCGCATCGTGAAGGCGCTCCGGTCCTGCGCGCAGCCATTGAGCGAGCCGACGAGTTGCATCAGGCCTTGCTGCACCGTACCCGCGAACTGGAAGCGGCCGGATACCATGCGCAGGTTGCCGTCGGCGAGCGATCCAGCCTGCTCTTTCTGATCGACTCGGCAACGGGCGCACGCATGGCGCTGCGCCGCACCGCTGCCAGCGCGGATGAGTCGAGCGTGAATCAGCCCGGCGGCTCCTGGCAAGCCGGACGCCTGACGCTGACCACGGCAGAACTGCTGGCCATTCTGGACTCCGAGCCGGAGCGCATCTCGCCCTCCGCGCTGCTACGGCCCGTCTTTCAGGATTTCATCCTGCCCAACTCCGCCTATGTCGGCGGCCCGGCAGAGATTGCCTACTTTGCTCAGACGGCGGTGCTCTTTGAGAAGATTCTGGGCCGCATCACGCCCATTCTCCCGCGCCTTTCGGCCACCGTGATCGATGCTCCGACGGCGGCCTTGCTGACTCGGTATGACCTTGCTCCGGAGCGCGTGATCGGCGCAGACCCGGATGCCCTCACGCAGTCTCTTGCCGCGCGCTCCATGTCCATCGAGACCAAACAAAAACTGGCTTCAGCCGGCAACGCACTGGATCGCGAACTGGCCGCGCTCACCGAACATCTGACGGCCATGGATCATAATCTCGGTCGCTCGGCAAGCGTCTCGGCCAGCAAGATGCGCTATCAGATGAACCGCTTGCGCCGCATGGCCGCCAACTTCCAGTTGCAGCGTGAAGGCTCGATTGCGCGGGACGCCGGAGCTATCTGTCGCAGCATCTTTCCGAACCGCGCGCCGCAGGAACGCATCATGGCCGCGGCAACATTATTTTCACTGGCCGGCGTCGAGTTCGTCGATCGACTGGTGCGCGAAGTCGCCGATGCAAATTCAGGGCACAATCCCGAACATAGTCCAGAACATAGTCCAGGGCACAGGCTGCTTTGGCTATAATCGGCTGCGCAAGCTTTCCTTTGCTGGAGGAACTCATGAACTCTGCTCTCCGTCGTATTCGCCTGCCATTTCTCATGATTCTGCTTGGCTGCATCGCCGCGCCGCTCGTGCGCGCCGCCTGTCCGGAGCTGGAGACGCAAAGCCAGTATCTCGGCATCAGCACGGTGCGGCTGTGGGAGGGCAATGCGCCGCAGGCTAAAGGCGACACCTGCGACGATATTCCGTTTCTGACCGTCTTCAAGCCGCAGTACGCTCGCCCGAATGGAAACGCAGTGATCGTGATGCCGGGTGGCGCGTATCTGGGTCTGGCCTCCATTCTGGAGGGACGCGAGGTGGCCGACTGGTTCACCGCGCGCGGCTTCACGGCCTTTGTGCTGCATTATCGCCTGGGTAAGAACTACCTGCTGCCGGTGCCGCTCTTCGATGCGCGTCGCGCTGTTCAGATGGTGCGCGCCGACGCAGCCACGTACAAGATCGCTCCCGACCACGTCGCCGTCATCGGCTTCTCTGCCGGCGGACATCTGGCCGCGCTTTCGGCCACGCAGTTTGTTGCAGGCGATGCTACGGCAGCCGATCCCATCAGCCAGGTTTCCAGTCGTCCGGATGCGCTCATCCTCGGATATGGCTGGCTGGGCGGAGTGACGCCCGACACCTCGCACCTCACCTATTGCAAGCTCATGGACGTGATGGATCGCTGCGCCGAGTTGCAAAAGCAGTACACGCCTGCGCTGTTTGTCTCCGCGCAGACCCCGCCAACGTTCCTCTATCACACGACGGAAGACAAAACCGTTCCCGTGCAGCAGGCGCTTGGTTTCTATCAGGCGCTGCTCGACGCGCATGTCTCGGTGGAGATGCACATCTTCGCACACGGCGGGCACGGCAGCGGACTCGGCAAAGGCAACCCGGCTCTGGACCAATGGACGGTGTTGCTGGAGACCTGGCTGCGCGGCCTGGGATGGCTGCCGCGATAGCGACATTCCGGCTCAGTTTGCTCGATTCCGATGGAGCAAACTGAGCCAGTCAGCGGGCCGGTCAGCGATAGGGTCAGCGATACAGGATCATCCGTCTTCGAAGCATGTCCAGCGCCTTTTGCGTCGCCCACTGGCGCACTTTTTGCCGGTCACCGCGGAAGTTGTTTTCGCTGCACTCGGTTCCATACGCGTCGCTGAGTGCAATATAGACTCGCCCCACGGGTTTCTCGTCACTTCCACCGCCAGGGCCGGCAATTCCGGTGATGCCCATGCCAAACGTGGCTCCGGTATGGCGGCGGATGCCATCGGCCATCGCTTCCGCCACCGGTGTGCTCACCGCGCCGTGCTCGGCCAGCAGCTCTAGCGCAACTCCGCAGAACGCCGTCTTCAGCGCGTCGGAATAGACCAGGGCACCCCCTAAAAACGAGCGCGAGCTGCCACTGACGGAGGTGATCCGTTCCCCCAGCATGCCGCCGGTGCAGCTTTCCGCAACTGCCAGCGTAGCCTGCTTCAGCTCCAGATAGTAGAGGACAATCTGTTCCAGCGTCTCGCCCTGCGAGGCAAAGACATACTCGTCCAGCGCTTCTTCCAGCTTTCCCGCCAGCTCATCCACGCGCGCCTGCGCCGCTTCTGGCGTCGCCCTGGCACACGCAAGCTGAAGCTGAATCTCGCAGTTGCCGGCCAGAATCGTCGTCTCCACATCCGGATAGGTGGAGTAGATCGGCGCCAGCAAAGCATCGGCGCTCGATTCGCCGATCATCGTCGCCTTCAGCGTGCGTCGGGCAATGTGTCGCACCGGAATCACCTCGCGCAGGCGCGGCAGACATTGCTCTTCAAACAGCGGCCGACACTCGCCCGGCGGCCCGGGAATCAGCATGACCAGCTTGCGAAATCCTTCAAAGGATGTATCCATCCATTGGCCGGGCGCTGTGCCGTTCGGGTTTGGCAACACCACCGCCCCTTCGATCACGTCGGCCTGCTTCAGGTTGTTGTCGGTCATCGTCATGCGGCGCGCGGCAAAGCGCGCACTGAGCGCCGCCACCAGGCTGCCGTCTCGTCGCAGGCCCATCTTGAGCGCCTCGGCCACGGCCTCACGGCTCAGGTCGTCTTCCGTCGGCCCCAGCCCGCCCATCACGATCAAGATATCGGTCCGCCCCAGCGCCGTGCGCACGGCGCCTGCCAGATCTGCCCTGCGATCGCCGACAATCGTCTTGAACCGGACGGAGACGCCCACCGCATTCAGTTCTTCGGTCAGAAAGAGCGAGTTCGTATCCTGCCGCCAGGGGGTCAGCAACTCCGATCCCACCGCGATGATTTCACAGTTCATCGTTCATCCCTTGTCATGCACTGCCCGGAAGGTCGTCGTGCTGGTTCAGGCAACCCATTTCCTGCGCTTACTCTGAGGCGCTGCTCACGCCAATCTCCACTTCATACACCGCGTCATTCGTCGTCAGAATCGTCGATCCGAGAGGCGAAAACGCTACGCCGACCACCGAGTGGCCAGCCACCACAACCTCCGCGCGACCTTCCGGATCGATTCGCACCAGCCCGCGTTGCCCAGCCAGGGAAGCGGTCACGTACACATTGGATTCGGCATCCACGGCCAGCCCCTGCGGCCTTCCCAGTCCCTTGTACCACGAGCGCACCGCGCCATCGCGGTCAATTGCCCACACCGAGTCATGCGAGGTCAGCGTCGGGGCGGTCACAAAGAGCGTTCCATCCGGCCCTGTCGCCAGGTGATACGCCGCCACACTCGGCTCCAGTGTGGCGAAGACAAAGACCTTCTTGTCCCGTTCACTGTGTCCCTGCGCAATCTTGAAGATGGTTCCGGAACGATCGCCGACAAACAGATTGCCCTCGTCGTCAAAGGCGATTCCGGTAGCCACGCCCATGCCGTCGGCATAGGTGACCGCATCGCCGCCGGCGTCAATGCGATAGATCGTTCCTTCGGCGCGCGAAGAAACAAACAGGTCGCCGTCGGGATGAATCGCCAGCCCTGTCGCATTCAAAATGCCGCTCACAAAGGGCGTCCCTTCGCCATCCGGGCTGATGCGAACGATGGACACCGGTGTCTGCTTGCCGCGCGGCCCGGAGATCGTGGTAAAGATCATTCCGGAGCGGCTCACCACCGGGCTCGTGACCGGATGCAGGCCATCGGAGAGCAGCCTGGCAACAATCATCGGAATCGGATTGCTGCGCTCGCCATCGCGCAGCACCTCCAGCATCCCCGTTCGCGCCTGCTCGGGCATCCGGACGACGATGCGATCTGCGCGACACAGGACCAGTTGCGCTTCCTGACCATTCGTCATCACCGTCGGAAGGTGGGATGCCGTCGCTCCCAGCGAAGCGCCCAGTAATGCGATCTCCGCTCCGGGCATCGCCACGGGGGGGAACGCCTGTTCAATCGTCGGATGGCTGGGCAAAGTTGTGTGTGCAGTCGGCATGGCGTCGTTTTATCCCCAGGTCAGCGAATCCAGTGCATCAGCACCAGAACGCAAATCCCAGCATACAGCCCGGCTGCAAGGTCATCGCATACGATTCCCCAACCCTCGGGCAGTTTTTCCAGTTGATGAACAGGAAACGGCTTCCAGACATCGAATATGCGAAAGAAGATCAGCGCCGCGAGAATGGCTTTCCACCCTGGATGCGCTGCCGCCGGCAGCAGTGCAATCCACATTCCGGCCACCTCATCGATCACCACAAATCCCGGGTCTTTGCTTCCGCTTTCGCGCGCAGCCACGGTGGCTGCCGGAATGCCCGCAGCCACCGTGGCCACCAGAGCAATCAGCGTGCCCGCCAGGAGCGTAGCCGCCGCCGGATGCAGCAGCGCAACCAGCGCCGCATACACTCCAGCCGTCGCCACCGATCCCCAGGTGCCCGGTCCAGGACGCAGGAATCCGGCTCCGCAAAATGTCGCCACCGCCCACGCCCATCCGGTTGCATGCATCGCCCGCAGGTCGCGCAGCTTCACTCGTCCGCCGTCATTCACGCTCGGTCCCTTCCAGCCCTTCCAGCAAATCCGGGTCCATCACCGGCGAACTGATCCGATAGACGCCCATCGACCACTTGCCCAAATCGATCTTTCGGCAGCGGTCGCTGCAAAATGGAAAATCCTCGCTCTTCATGGTCACGCGCTCGCCGCAGGTTGGGCAGCGCAACATCTTTGCTCGTGCGGTACTCTTCTTTGCTTCTGTCATCGCCTCGATTCCTGTTTCATCGAAGATTGCCCGAGTCCGCCACTGCACACTCAGGCAACAATGCGTGCCACCACGTCGTAGTGGTGCGATTCGGTAATCTCGCACTCATAGAAGTCGCCCGGCTTCAGCGTCTGGTGCGGACCAAAATCATTGATGAGCACCTTGCCGTCGATCTCCGGGGCATGGAGCAGCGTCCGCCCCTGCCACAGCAGGTCGGACTCTTCGCTCACGCCCTCCACCAGCAGGCGCATCCTGCGTCCCACCCACTTGGCCTGCCGTTCGGCGCTGATCGCCTGCTGCACCTTCATCAGCCGCCTGCGTCGCGCCTCGATGGTGCGCTTTGGCACCTTCGCTTCCAGCCGATGCGCCGCTGAACCCTCCTCATCGGAGTAGCTGAAAGCTCCCATCCAGTCCAGCTTTGCCGCCTGCACAAACGCTTCCAGCTCGGCAAACTCCTCCGCCGTCTCGCCCGGAAATCCCACGATAAACGTCGTGCGCACCACCAGGTCCGGAACGATGCGGCGCGCCTTTTCGATCATCTTCAGAAAAATCTCGCCGCTGCCGCCGCGCTTCATTCGCTTCAGCACGCTGGCCGAAGCATGTTGCAGCGGCACGTCCAGATACTTGGCGATATTGTCGTGGCGCGCCATCGTCTCCAGCAGCCGGGTCGTCACCTTGTTGGGATAGGCGTAGAGAAAACGCAGCCACGTCAATCCTTCGATCCGGGCGAGGGCATCAAGCAGATCGGCCAGCCCGTCCTTCATGCCCAGGTCTTCGCCATAGCAGGTGGTGTCCTGGCCGATCAGCGTGATCTCGCGCACTCCCTGCCGCACCAGTTGTTCGGCTTCGGCCACCACGGAAGCAAAGCGACGCGAGCGAAACTTGCCGCGAAGCTGAGGAATGATGCAGAAGCCGCAGGGATGGTCACAGCCCTCGGCGATCTTGATGTAGGCCGAAGAGCGCGGCGTCGTCAGCAGCCGCGGCGTTTCGTCGTTGTAGAGATAATTGGGCAGCGTGGCGATCGCGCCGGCCCACTCCCCGCGGTCAAATCGTCCCTGTTGTTCGCGCAGGTCGCCCTCCGGGCGGCTGTGCGTGCTCACCGCGCTCGGCACGCGCTCGATGAGATCCGACTGCTTCAGAATCGGAAACGGCGACGCAGCCTGCTGTGTGGGGGCCAGTCCGGCTGCGGCAAGAATCGCATCCAGTTCCCCGGTGCCGACCACTGCATCAACCTCGGGAATAT
>JAJZCP010000275.1 GCA_021846065.1 Acidobacteriota bacterium | reverse complement strand
GGGATCTGTTTTTGTTTTTGCTTTTGCTGTTGTCCCTGCCTTTGCCGTTGCCTCTCTTGTTGTCATCCCCGCAGGGGATCTGCTTCTGTCTTTGCTTTTGCTGTTGTTCTTGCCTTTGCCGTTGCCTTTCTTGTTGTCATCCCCGCAGGGGATCTGCTGTTGTTTCTGCTCCCGTAAAGCGGCCGCCTGCTAGACTGCTGGTGCTTTGTTTTCAGAGCTCTTCGGGGGAGGGGCGGCATGCGCATGACGCGTCTGGGGACGGTTGCGGTTCTGGGTCTGCTGAGTCTTTTTGCCGCGGCATCGCGGGCGCAATCGCCTTCCGCGCCGGTCACGACCATCACGCTCGGCCAGTCCATCGCGCCGCTGAACGGCCCGTGGAAGTTCCACATTGGCGACAACCCGCAATGGGCCGACCCGAAGTTCGACGACTCGCAGTGGGAGACAGTCGATCTGGCGCCGAAGGCGGGCAGCTTCGATCCCACAGTGGGATATTCCGGCTACGTGCCCGGCTGGACGGCCAAGGGCCATCCCGGCTACTGGGGCTGGGCGTGGTATCGCATCCGGGTGCGGACCACGACGGGCACAGGCGCGCAGCCGGGGCAGGGGCAGGCCCAAAAACTGGCATTGGCCGGCCCGGCGGACGTGGACGACGTCTACCAGGTCTTCGCCAACGGCAGGCTCCTGGGCAGCTTTGGCACTTTCTCTGACCATAGACCGCCCGTGATCTATTACTCCCGACCAGCGATGTTTCTGCTGCCACAGCCTAGAGCAGGCAGGAACGGAGAAGGGGCCACTCAGATGCTGGCCTTCCGCGTCTGGATGGAACCTAATACGCTTACGTTTGAACGCGACGCTGGCGGCATGCACAGCGCGCCGCTGCTGGGCGAGGCCAGTGTGGTCGCCGCGCGTTACCAACTGGCCTGGCTGGAGATGGTCCGCGCCTACTCGTCCGCCGCGGTCGAGGCGGCGCTGTTTCTGCTGTTGGCGATTCTGGCCGTCAGCCTGGTCCTGTTCGACCGCTCCGACCCGGTGTATCTCTGGCTCGCCGGGGTATTTCTGCTGACTGCGGCTGAGGCGGCTCTCCTGTGCCTCGGTGTCTGGACGCAGTGGGTCGGCGGGATCACGTTCACCGTAGCGCAGCAAGTGTTTCTGGGTCCGTTGATCCTGGGCGGCTGGGTAATGGTGTGGTGGGTCTGGTTCCGCCTGCGCCGTCCGGCATGGCTGCCGAAGCTGGTCGCCGGGCTGACGCTGCTGACCATGCTCTCGAATGCGCTGGGAGAAGATTTCTTCTTCGCCACGATTCCGCATCCGGTGGGCATTGCGTTTCATTTTGTCTCGCTGGGCGTCCGGCTGCTCTTCCTGCTGCTTCTGGTCTGGATTGCGGTCGCAGGCGTCCGCCAGCAGGGGTGGGAGGGATGGCTGGCGCTGCCCGCGGTGGTGCTGGTGGGCATCGCGCAATACCAGAATGATCTGGCCGTCCTGCACATCCGCACGATCTGGTTTCCATTCGGTGTTGGACTCCCACTGCAAGAGGTCGCCGACGTCGTCCTGGCAGCGGCCATCTCGGCGCTGCTGCTGCGCCGCGCGCTGCTCTCGGTGCGCAGCCAGCGGGAGATGGCGCTCGACGTGAAGCAGGCCCAGGAGGTGCAGCAGGTATTGATCCCCGCCGACCTGCCGCATATACCGGGGCTGGCCATCGAAAGCGAGTATCGTCCGGCCCGCGAAGTCGGTGGCGATTTCTTCCAGATCATCCCGCACGTGAGCGACGGCAGCGTGCTGATTGTCGTCGGCGACGTCACCGGCCACGGCCTGCAGGCCGGCATGCTGGTCGCGCTCCTCGTGGGGGCCATTCGCGAACGAGCCGAGAGCGGCTTCGATCCGCTCCGCATGCTGCAATCGCTAAACCGCCGTTTAATGGGCCGCGGCTCTGCGCACGCCACCGGCCTGGCGCTGCGCATCGCAGCCGATGGCGCCTGCACCCTGGCCAACGCCGGCCATCTGCCGCCCTACCTGAACGGCAAAGAGATCGACATGCCGGGCGCGCTGCCGCTCGGCATGATGGAGAACGCGGAGTTTTCCGTGATGCACTTCCAGCTTGCCCCCGGCGATATCCTGACGCTGCTCTCCGACGGCGTCGCCGAGGCCACCGACGAAGAGGGGAATCTCTTCGGCTTCGACCGCATCCACGATCTGCTCAAACAAAATCTCTCCGCCGCCCAGATCGCCGCCGCCGCCCAGTCCTTCGGCCAGCAGGACGACATCAGCGTCCTGCAGGTGGAGCGGCTCGGCGAAGCCGTCCCCGCGGTCGCGTGAGGCAAACAGCAACAGCAGATTCCCTTCGGGAATGACAACCAGAAAGGCAACGGCAAGGGCAAGGGCAAGGGCAACGGCAAGGACAAAAGCAAAGGGAACAACAAACAGCAGATTTCCTGCGGGAATGACAACCAGAACAACAAAAGCCTTTGCCGTTCTTGTCTTTGCCTTTCTTGCTGTCATCCCCGCAGGGGATCGGCTTCTGATCCCCAGCGCTTATTGCGCCGGTTCGATCGCGCGCTCATGATGGCTGGTCCGTATTTCGGGTACGCTGCCGTCATTGACCAGTACGCGCGCCGGGTGGCTATCGATCAGCAGCCGCAGCGAAGCCTGCCCATGCGCCGGAATC
>JAJZCP010000274.1 GCA_021846065.1 Acidobacteriota bacterium | reverse complement strand
GCCCGCGACCAACGGGAGCGCAACCGCGCGCACGCGCGGCTGCTGCATGCAATGCCGACCCAACGGGAGCGCAACCGCGCGCACGCGCGGCTGCTCCATGCAATGGCCATGCAATGGTCATGCAATGGCTGGGTGCGTGTACTCTGGTAAGGCTATGAGCAAAGTCCTCGGGATCGTCAACCAAAAGGGTGGCGTCGGAAAGACCACCACCGCCATCAATCTTGCTGCCAGCCTGGCGCTGCTTGGTCAGCGCATCCTTCTGGTCGATTGTGACCCGCAGGCCAACTGCACCTCCGGCCTCGGCTTCCAGCGTGACGACGAGCGCGCTTCCATCTACGACCTGCTTTCCGGCAACGTCGCCGTCGCTGAGACGCTCATACCCACCGGCATCGACCATCTCACCCTGCTGCCCGGCAGCAAAAACCTCACCGGAGCCAACATCGAGTTGGCTGCTGAAGAGGATCGCGCCACGCGTCTGCGCGACGCTCTGGCTCCGGTTCTTGGCGACTTTGACCTGGTCATTCTCGACTGTCCGCCTGCGCTTGACCTGCTCACGCTCAACGCGCTCACCGCCGCCGACAGCCTCATCGTCCCGATGCAGGCCGAATACTTTGCCCTTGAAGGCATCTCCGAGCTGGTCTCGAATCTGGAACGCGTGCGCGCTGCGCTCAACCCGCGCCTGACCATTGAAGGCGTTCTGCTCACCATGTACGACGACCGCACCAATCTCGCCCAGCAAGTCACCGATACCCTGCGCGAATACTTCAAAGATCGGCTCTTTCGCACCGTGATTCCCCGGAATATCCGCCTGGCCGAAGCTCCCAGCCACGGCCAGCCCGTCGCTCTCTACGATCCGCGCTCGCGTGGCGCCGAGTCGTACATGGAGCTGGCTTCGGAGTATATGGAGCGGAACAACATCCCCAATCCCCGCGCCGCCGAGCGCAAACAGAGTTCATCTGAGGGCGGCAGCGCGCCTAAAGTCCGTTTCTGGCCTTACGGCAAGTAGTTCCATCGTTGTCCTGTCCGGAAAGGCTGCGCGCTTCCATCTCTGTATCCCACGGAGTTCGGCCTCTTCACGAGGATGATTCTGGAACCAGCGCGGCACGCAAATGTTCCACGTGGAACATTTTTGGGAATGGCATGAACGGCCTGACAGCCAGCACAGCCGGTCACCGGTTGCGCCCTGCCCAGCTTTTCCGCCCTCCCGACTTTGACTCCCGACCCCGCAGGCAAGACAGGGCAAGCAGGACAGGGCAGGCAAGAACACGCCCTGCTGTAAGGGGAAGATTTCGGCCCATTCTTCGCCCGCATCGGGAAACATGCCGTAAGATTGTTCCACGTGGAACAATTGCGCCTGCTTCCCGGTTCCAGATTGTTCCACGTGGAACAATTGCGTGCGGTTCCGGTTCCGGAATGTTCCACGTGGAACATTCCGTGGCCTGCCGCCAGGGAGCCGCAATCCGTCTGCACACTGAATCCACCCCTCAGGAGTCCTCGATGTCCAAACCCGCTGCAACCGAAAAATCCCGTACCCCGGAGCGCCGCGCGCTCGGCAAAGGACTCGACAGTCTGTTGCCGCGCGTCGCCGCGCAGCCCATCCCTTCCATTGCAGCTCAGGGTGACTCCACGCGTTCCCTCGAAATCCCCATCGACCGTATCGATCGCAATCCCTTCCAGACCCGCATGTACTTCGACGAGCAGGCGCTCCAGGAGCTGACCTACTCGATTCGCGTCTCCGGCGTCCTCCAGCCCGTCCTGGTCCGTCCGCTTCCCGAGGGACGCTACCAGCTCATCGCCGGCGAACGCCGCTGGAAGGCGGCGAAGCTCGCCGACCTGAAGACCATCCCCGCCATCGTGCATACGGTCTCCGACGAAGAGGTTCTGGAGATCACGATCATCGAAAATCTCCAGCGTGCCGACCTCAATCCGTTGGAGCAGGCGATGGCCTTCAACCGCCTCAGCCGTGAGTTCGGCATGAACCAGGAGATCATCGCCCTGCGCACCTGCAAGGACCGCGCCACCATCTCCAATTACATGCGTCTGCTGCAACTGCCCGGCTTCGCGCAGGATAAAGTGGCGAGCGGCGAGCTGAGCTTTGGCCACGCCAAAGTTATCCTCTCGCTCGATACCGAGGCACAGATGGAAGAGGCCGCCAAACGCATCCTCTCCGCAGCGCTCTCGGTCCGTCAGGCGGAGTCGATGGTCCGGAATATGCGATTTGGCGACCGAAGCCGACCCTCGGCCCAGTCCGGCGCTTCCGCAGAGCGCGGCCAGGCAGAGGCGAAGGCCCGCATCGATCCCAACGTGGCCGACGCAGAACAGCGTCTGCGCAATTCTTTAGGAATGCGCGTGAAGATTGAGGATCGAAACGGGCGGGGACGCGTGATTATCGAGTACGCACGGCTGGAAGACTTCGATACGCTGGTGGAGAGACTGGCGTAAGTCAATTAGACAAACCATTGCTTTAAGAATTTCCAGCTCTTCCTCGGCTGCTCTCGGCTCAGCGGCGCGAGCCTCTGGTGCTGTGCGCGAGATGCGGGACGGTCCTGCCCTGGCGGTCCTGCCCTGGCGATCCTGCCCATGATGGAATGCCGCGGCTCCAACGGCTGTGAGGGGGAGTTGCATCCCTTCCGCCGAGAAAGCCGGGACAAACCGCAGATACG
>JAJZCP010000273.1 GCA_021846065.1 Acidobacteriota bacterium | reverse complement strand
CGCCACAGCCCACTGCGGCTGGGCGAGAGCGTTGCGTCCATCACGCGCGAGGATGGGCAGTATGTGCTGATTATGGATGATGGACAGTACATGCGCGCAGATGCAGTGATTCTGGCTGCGCCCGCGTATGCGACGGCGCAGATGGTGCAGACGTTGGATGCTCAACTCGCAGAGCGGCTGCGCGCGATTCGCTATGTGTCCACGGCAACGGTTTCGCTGGCATATCGGCGCAGCGAGATTCCGCACGCGCTCGACGGCTATGGCTTCGTGGTGCCGCGCGGCGAGCACAGAAGCATCACGGCGTGTTCATGGTCTTCGATGAAGTTTCCAGGACGCGCGCCAGAGGGCTATGCGTTGGTTCGTGTGTTTTTAGGCGGAGCGGGCGCAGAGCACTTGGCCGAGCAGGGCGAAGCAGAGTTGGTGGAGCGTGCGCGTGTGGAGTTGCGCACGACGATGGGCATCGCGGCGCATCCACAGTGGGCCGTGGCGCATTGCTGGTGGAAGGCCAATCCGCAATATGAGTTGGGGCACGCGGCTCTGGTGGAAGAGGCTGAGCGCTTGGCTGCGCGGCACGATGGCTTGTGCTTGGCAGGGGCTGCATATCATGGCGCGGGCATTCCCGATTGCATCCGCAGTGGCAGAGTTGCCGCCGAAATGACGGCGAAAAAAATCCAAACGAACAGGTGTGTGACGATATGATCGAGAGCGCGAAGCGGTTGTTTGTGTCGAATCCCGGAGCGGTGGGCGTTGCACCTGCGCCGCAGTCCAGCGCGGCGCGCACGGGCGGCAGAGTGGATTACGCGAAGAATCCCATGCTGGTGTATTGGGAGATGACGCAGGCCTGTGCGTTGGCCTGCCGCCATTGCCGCGCAGAGGCAATGGCCACGGCGCATCCCAATGAGATGACGTATGAAGAGAGTCGATCGCTGTTGCGGCAGATTCTCGCCTTTGGTCGCCCACTGCCGCATCTGATTTTGACCGGCGGCGATCCGATGATGCGCCCCGATGTGTTTGCGTTGATCGACGAGGCGCGCGCGCTGGGGCTTTCGGTTTCCATCACGCCCAGCGCGACTCCAAACCTGACCCGTACTGCGATTCAAAGATTGCAGCAGCACGGCATTGAGAGCCTGGGGCTGAGCCTGGACGGATCAAATGCCGTGCGGCATGAGTTGGTGCGTGGTGTGGCGGGTTGTTATGACACGACGCTGCGCGCGTTGCGCGATGCCGGAGAACTGGGCCTGCCTGTGCAAGTGAACACGTTGGTCTCTGCCGAGACGGTGCAGGATTTGCCCGCGATTTATGCGCTGTTGCAAACCATGCCAGTGATGCGGTGGAGCTTGTTCTTTTTGATCGCTGTTGGGCGCGGACGCACATTGAATCCCATCTCGCCGGAGAGTGGCGAGCAGTGGATGAACACAATTTATGACTGGACGCGCACGGCTCCGTTTGCGATTAAGACCACGGAGGCACCATCGTATCGGCGCGTGGCGTTGAATCGGATGCGCGCCGAGGGCATGAACGCGGAGAGCATTGAGCGCACGTCGATGTACCGCGGCTTTGGCATTCGAGACGGACATGGCATCGTGTTTGTCTCCAACCAAGGCGAGGTGTATCCGGCGGGATTTTTACCGCTGAAGGCGGGCGATGTGCGCAGCGGGCATCTGGTGGACATCTACCGCAACTCGCCGGTCTTTCGCGCACTGCACGCACCGGAAAAGTTTCAAGGCAAATGCGGGCGCTGCGAGTATCGCGCCTTGTGTGGCGGTTCCCGCGCACGCGCCTATGCGCACACGGGCGACGCGCTGGCCAGCGATCCCTTCTGTCCATACCAGCCGCGCACGGCGGCTGTGGTGTCAGCGTAGTTTATTCCATGAAAAAATCCGGCACAGTCAGCGACTGTGCCGGATGCATGCTGTGCGTACGCTTCTTTAGCGAGGGCTGCGGTACTGGTTGTGCTTTTCGCGGTAGATTTGGCGGCTGGCACGGTTCTGGCGCTGGTTGATGTTCCGCCGCTGTTGTGGCGTGAGTCTGCCGCCGTTGGCTTGGCGGTCGGCGTAGATTTGCCGGTTGATGTTCTGCTGGCGATTCTCTGCGCGCGCTGTTTCTCCGGGTGTCAACTGGCCGCTGCGAACGCCCTGCGCAATGCGCTGCTGCTGGTTGTAGCGGCGATCGTTGATGGTGCGCATGGCTGGCGATGCGGGCTGGCCGTGATTGACCGAAGCCCACTGCGAACGATCTGCCGCTGCGCTTTGTTCATGCGCGAACTGGTTGGCCGTGGGCTGGAAGTGTTGCTCGCGTCCGTAGCTTTGTTCTTGCGCAGTGGGCATGGCGTGAATGCCGCCTTCGCCACCGTTGAAGCTGACGCGATTCACCGTGCGGTTATTGTTGATGATGGTCTGGTTGTACGTGTTGTGGATGATCGTGGTGTTCACGTTCATCGCGGCGCGGTTATACATAAAGCGTCCACCTGCCCAGTAGCCGCCGTAGAAGCCCACGCCTGTGTAGCCGAATCCATAATTGATGCCGCCATAGAAGCCCACATGCGGCCCCCAATAGCCCGCGTGCCAAGCGTACATGCCACCACCCCAACCCCAGTAGCCGGGCGTCCACAGCAGGCCAATCATCGGCGGACGCACCCAGACGCCAGGAACCCAATAGTAGCCAAC
>JAJZCP010000028.1 GCA_021846065.1 Acidobacteriota bacterium | reverse complement strand
ACCCTCCTCATTCCTGGCCGCGTTTACTGGTTTTGAACGGCCCCGTCAGGCCGGGAGAAAAGTCATGGTCACAATACTTGGCGTCGCAGCCGCCGCGATTGGCATCAGCTTCCTGATCTTCTGCTGGGTTGGCTTTCATCAGACAGCCCGCTCTCTGGAGGAACGCAGGAAATCCCAGCGCGCGTTTCCGCTGCATCGCAAACAGGCGGGCAAAAATCGTCAGGTCGCAATTTTCTTGGGAACGATTCTGTCTGCCGCAGTTCTGCACGGACAAACACATTCTGCCGGCAGTTCAATCGCTGCCGCAGGAGGAAGCACCGATGTCCAGCAGCAGACCCCGGCTGCGCCTCCCACCGCGTCAACGGCTGATACGTCGTCCGCGCCACTGGCAGCGCCCGCTATGGTTGGCCCCTTACATACCGCTGCCCCCAACACGTTCGATGCCGGCCCATTCGGTAAGCTGGCGTTTACAGGCGTGCTGAGCGGTTTTGGATACTGGCAAAGCAACCCAGCAGCTACGGATCAGGCTGCGCGTGCGGATATCAGCAACGGACAACTGTTTCTCCAGAAAACCAGCGGCCTGGTGCAGTATTTCATTCAGGCTGGGGCGTATAACATTCCAGCCCTGGGCACTCCGTTTCTTTCCACCCGGAATACTATCCGTGACTTCTTTGGCCCACTGCCCCAGGCGTACCTTAAGCTGGCGCCAAAGGGTGATTTTTCGCTGCTCATCGGCAAACTGCCCACACTTATTGGTGCGGAAGACACATTCACCTTTCAAAACCTGAACATCGAGCGGGGACTCCTGTGGAACCAGGAGAATGCGGTCAATCGCGGGATGCAGCTGAATTACAACAAGGGAAAGGTTAGCGGCTCGCTGGCCTGGAACGATGGCTTTTACTCCAACCGTTATAACTGGCTGACAGGATCCGTTACCTATGCATTCTCTTCGGCCGACAGTCTAGAATTTGTAGCTAGCGGAAACCTTGGGCGCACCGCGTATTCAAGTGTGGCGACGCCGCTGTATCAAAACAATAGCAGTATCTATAACGCTATCTATACCCATACGGCCAGTCGTTGGATGGTTGAGCCGTACT
Source organism: Acidobacteriota bacterium (assembly GCA_021846065.1). Next base: position 10,959 of record JAJZCP010000028.1, on the reverse strand, counting down.
TCCAGTACACACGTGTCCCTACCGACTCCCGCATTGGCGTAGCCCGGACGACAGCTACCGCCGGCGGAGCCATTCTTGGAGACTATACCTTCAGCAACCATCTTTCACTCAGTGGGAGAGTGGAATACATTGGCAGCACAGGAACCAGCAGAAATGGCGCTGTTAATCTGATCTATGGACCGGGTAGCGGCGCATGGTCGGTGGCCACGACTCCCACCTATCAAACGAAAAACTTCTTTGCCCGGGCAGAACTTTCAGCGACCCAGGCTGTCAATTACACCCCCGGGGACGCATTGGGAAGCGCTGGCGACAATTCCAGCCAGGTTCGCGGGGTCATCGAAACCGGCTTCATGTTCTGATGTCAAAGATCAAAGATCTTGTCCGGCAGGAATGCGGAGCAAGCAAAACGCTATACAGGCACACCGAGGGAGACAAGCGAATGGCGGACCTTTGGATGGTCGTAGCAACAATTCTTTTCTTCACAACTGCACTGGGATACACGCTCGGATGCGAGCGGCTGAGGTGATGCAATGGGTTTGCTAACAGCACTTTTTTTAGCACTTTCAATCGCGTTGCTGGTGTACCTGGTATACGCGCTGCTGCGTCCGGAGAAGTTTTAAATGACCGCTAATGGCTGGCTGCAAATTTTCATCTTCTTTGCCATCGTCACGCTGCTCGCCTATCCCCTGGGCGTGTATATGGCCAACGTATTTTCCGGTAAGCGGACCTGGGCGGACCCCATTCTCCGCCCGGTGGAGCGCCTGCTATATCGCGTCACCGGGGTCAGTCCCGACGTTGAAATGCGATGGACGGAGTATGCCGTCGCCATGCTTCTGTTTAGCGTCGTTTCAATGCTGGTGCTCTACCTGATCGAGCGGATGCAGCAGTGGCTGCCGTTCAACCCCCAGCACCTTGGGAATGTTCCCGCAATCCTGGCCTTCAATACGGCTGCATCCTTCACCACGAATACCAACTGGCAGTCCTATGTGCCCGAAACGACCATGTCCTATCTGACGCAGATGGCGGGACTGGCGTATCACAACTTCACCTCCGCAGCGGTAGGCATGGCCCTCGCGGTGGCTTTCATCCGCGGCATTGCCCGCCGCGAGTGTGAAACGCTTGGCAACTTCTGGGTCGATGTGACCCGCGGCATCCTTTGGGTGCTGCTGCCGGGCGCCACGCTGGCCGCGCTGCTTCTGGTGTCGCAGGGAGTGGTGCAGAATCTTCATCCCTACACCGCTGCCACGTTGATCGCGCCGCAGACCGTAACGGCCCAGGGCGCAACGCAGCGCATCACCACCCAGACCATCGCGCAAGGGCCCGTTGCTTCGCAGGAAGCCATCAAAGAGCTGGGCACCAATGGCGGCGGATTCTTCAACACCAACAGCGCGCACCCTTTTGAAAATCCCACGCCATTCTCCAACCTGCTGGAGATGGTGCTGATCTTCGCCATCCCTGCGGGCCTCACCGTAACGCTGGGCCGTATGACGGGCTCGCCCCGCCACGGATGGGCAGTGTTCGCAGCGATGGCAATTTTGTTTGCAGCCGGCGTCTCCGTCGCCTATCACGCGGAGGCGCAGGGCAACCCGCTCTTCCGCGGCGTCGATCAGCACGCCACCGCGCTGCAAAGCGGCGGCAACATGGAAGGCAAAGAGGTCCGATTCGGCGTAGTGAACTCCGCCTTGTTCGCAACGGTCACCACCGACACAAGCTGCGGCGCCGTCAACTCCATGCATGATTCCTTTACGCCTCTGGGCGGTATGGTGCCGCTGGTCAATATGATGCTCGGGGAAGTTGTCTTTGGCGGCGTTGGCTCCGGCCTGTATGGAATGCTGATCTTCGTTATCCTCTCCGTCTTCATCGCCGGTCTTATGGTCGGCCGAACGCCGGAGTACCTCGGCAAAAAGATTGAAGCCTACGACGTGCAGATGAGCATGCTGTTCGTGCTTGTCTTTCCTGTCATCATCCTCATATTTTCCGCCATTGCGGTTCTGCTGCCGGGCGTGGGCACCAGCAGCATCGCCAATCCTGGCCCGCATGGGCTTACGGAAATTCTTTACGCCTTCACATCGACCGCGGCGAACAACGGCTCTGCCTTTGCGGGGCTAAACGCGAACACCAACTTCTACAACATGACGCTTGGCTTCAGCATGCTGGCCGGGCGCTTTCTCATGATCATTCCCATGCTGGCCGTGGCGGGCAATCTGGCGCGCAAAAAGATCGTTCCAGCATCGGCGGGCACATTTCCCGTAACCACGCCGCTGTTCACCATGCTGCTGGTTGGCATTATCGTGATCGTCGGCGCGCTGACGTTCTTCCCCGCACTGACACTGGGCCCTGTGCTGGAGCATCTGCTGCTGCAGGCCGGCAAAACATTCTAAGGAAGAGTTGCGATGACAAGAAAACAATCGGGTGGCAATACTTCTCTCTGGGATGGTGCGATTGTTCGCCGTGCGGCCGTCGATGCACTGCGCAAGCTCAACCCCGTAACGATGATGCGCAACCCCGTAATGTTCGTGGTTGAGGTGGGCAGCGTGCTGACCGCTGTGCTCCTGCTGCGCGATATTCACCAGCAGAGTGCTGCCTTCCGCTTCGACTTGCAGATCACGCTCTGGCTCTGGTTCACCGTTCTGTTCGCGAACTTCGCCGAGGCGATGGCGGAAGGCCGGGGCAAAGCCCAGGCCGACACGCTGCGCCGCGCCAAGTCCGAGACGATGGCCAATCGTGCGCTTGCGGCTGGGGGCACCGAACAGGTTCCAAGCTCGAAGCTGCGGGCGGGCGATATTGTTTTTGTCGGTCCCGGCGAAATGATTCCTGGCGACGGCGAAGTGATCGAAGGCGTCGCGGCCGTCGATGAGTCGGCCATCACGGGGGAATCGGCGCCCGTCATTCGCGAGTCCGGCGGCGACCGCTCCGCTGTAACCGGCGGAACGCGGGTGTTGTCGGACCGCATCACCGTCCGCATCACGTCAAACCCCGGCGAAACATTTCTCGATCGCATGATCGCGCTGGTCGAAGGCGCGGAGCGGCAGAAGACGCCGAACGAAATCGCGCTGAATATTCTGCTGGCCGGCCTCACCATCATCTTTCTGCTGGCGGTTGTCACGCTGCAGCCGCTGGCCATCTATTCGCACTCACCGCAGACGGTCTTCGTGCTGGTCTCGCTGCTCGTCTGCCTGATTCCAACAACCATCGGCGGTCTGCTCTCCGCCATCGGCATCGCGGGAATGGACCGCTTGGTGCAGCACAACGTTCTGGCCATGTCTGGCCGCGCCGTCGAAGCCGCCGGCGACGTCAACACGCTGCTGCTGGATAAGACTGGCACCATCACGCTCGGCAATCGTCAGGCGGCAGACTTTCTGCCTGCTCCCGGCGTGACCAAGCAGGATCTCGCAGAGGCGGCGCAGCTATCTTCGCTCGCAGACGAGACCCCCGAAGGCCGCTCGATCGTTGTGCTTGCCAAAGAGAAGTTTGGCCTCCGCGGCCGCGATCTCGCCAACACGCATGCGGAGTTTGTCCCCTTCAGCGCGACCAGCCGCATGTCCGGCATCAACATTGAGAATCGAGCCATCCGCAAAGGCGCGGCGGACTCCATCGCGCGCTATCTGGAAGAGATCGGCGGCGCAATGCCGGAGCAGGTGCGCGCCGATGTCGAAACCATCGCGCGAACGGGCGGCACGCCGCTGGTTGTGTCAGAAAATGAGCGGGCGCTTGGCGTCATTCACCTGAAAGATATTGTGAAGGGCGGCATTCGCGAGCGGTTTGAACAGTTGCGCGCCATGGGCATCCGCACCATCATGATCACCGGCGACAATCCGCTGACCGCAGCCGCCATTGCTCGCGAGGCGGGTGTGGACGACTTTCTGGCCGAGGCAAAACCAAAGGACAAGATGGACCTGATCCGCCGCGAGCAGGCTCAGGGCAAGCTGGTCGCGATGACCGGTGACGGCACCAATGACGCCCCAGCCCTCGCCCAGGCGGACGTCGGTGTCGCCATGAACACAGGCACCCAGGCCGCGAAAGAAGCCGGCAATATGGTGGACCTCGACTCCAACCCGACCAAGCTGATTGAGATTGTCGAGATCGGCAAGCAGCTTCTGATGACACGGGGCTCGCTGACCACGTTCTCCATTGCGAATGACGTAGCAAAATACTTCGCCATCCTGCCCGCAATGTTCGCCGGAACGTTCCCCGTTCTCAATGCATTGAACATCATGCACCTGCGGAACCCGGAGTCCGCCGTTCTTTCCGCGATCATCTTTAACGCGCTCATCATCATTGCGCTCATCCCGCTGGCGCTGCGGGGCGTAAAGTACACACCCATGAGTGCCGACATGCTGCTGCGGCGCAATCTGCTGCTGTATGGTTTCGGCGGCATTGTTCTGCCATTCATCGGCATCAAGCTGATCGACATGGCAATCACAGCAATCCATCTGGTTTAGCAAGGAGCAGCGCAATGCGGAAACAACTCATCACCGCCATCCTCTACACCGTGGCCACCACGCTGCTGTTAGGCATCGCGTATCCCCTCGCAATCACCGCTCTGGCGCAGTGGTGGATGCCGCGCCAGGCCAATGGCGAGCTGATCACCCGCGGAGGAACCATCATCGGCTCGCAGCTGATCGGGCAAAGCTTTACAGGTTCCGGCTACTTCTACGGCCGTCCCTCCGCTGCGGGCAACGGATACGACGCAGCCAACTCTTCCGGCTCCAACCTCGGCCCGACGAACGCTGCGCTGATCACTCGCGTGGAGCAATCCGCAGCGCAGCTTCGCAACGATCACGGAGACGCCGATGTTCCGGTCGACCTGGTCACCACTTCCGGTTCCGGGCTGGACCCGGACATTTCGCCTGCGGCGGCGCAATATCAGATTCCGCGCGTCGCCCGCGAAACCGGCCTGTCGCAGGCGCAACTCGCGCAACTGGTGCAGGCCAATACGCAACCGCGGCAGTTCGGTTTTCTCGGGGAGCCTCGCGTCAATGTGCTGGCTCTCAACCTGTCGCTTCGTCAGCGACTGGCGGAAACCCGCGCAGCCTCTCCGTCACGCGCAGCAGGCGCAGACAGCGGGAAGGCCCAGCCGTAAGCTGGGCCTTCCGCTGCGCATCCCGTGGCCGAGTGGTCAGAAGCCGCTGGTACCCGCCCCCGCTGGCCCCGCAGCAGGCTTCTTCTTCTGCTGCTGGCTGCGCTTGTGGTGCTTGTAGTGTTTGTGAGTTTTCTTGTGGGTCGTTTGCGTGTGCTCGGCCTGCATTGCGGGTGCCTTTTCTTTCACCCCCGCCGGCTGGACAATGTCTCCGTGGCTGACCGTTTGGGTTCCGGAGGTTTCCTGGGCAGCCATCGGCAATGCCAAAATGCCAAGAGCGGCGAGCAAGCAAAATGTGAGACGGGTCTTCATCGTGATTCTCCTCTTTATGCAGCGATTGCACAGCATCGGCAGAGGGGGAGCAGCCGCGCGATCATTGTAGCCGACACTTACGCAATCTCCCGCTGAATGCGAATCGCGGTCACATCGTCATCCTGATGGAATCCCTGTGCCGGGCTCGCGATCTCCTGCAGGCTCTTCCGCGTAAGCGGGGCCGTCCGTTCAAAGCTGAAGATTTCGCCCTTGCGGTTGCGGGCCTCCACAATCCCGTCGGTCAGAAACACCAGCACGCTGCCCGCCGGGATAAAACTCTTCTGCTGCCCATATTCCAGGCTAGCGACAATGCCAAGCGGCAATCCTGCTGGAACTTCCATCTCTTGTCCATCAAGATACGGTGCCAGATGGCCGGCGTTCGCGATCATCATCGAGCCGTCCGGGCAGATTCTCGCACACAGACAGGTGGCAAAGCCGCCTTCCATGCGGCCGCAAAGCCGTCGGTTCATCCCGGTCAGCAGTTCGCCGGGCTCCAGGTCACGCTCCGCAAAGGTCCGCAGCATTCCAACAATCAAACTCACCAGCATGGCGGCGCGCAATCCCTTGCCATTTACATCACCGATCACCACCAGCAGGCCGCCATCGACACTTGGCAGTATCTGGAAAAAGTCCCCGCCCACCTCCGCCGCAGGCCGGTACAGGCTTTCGACGTGAAATCCCGGCAGCGTAGCGGGCGCATCCGGCAGCAGCGTGTGCTGCACCTGCTGCGCCTGACGCATCTCCATCTGCAGCTGCTGCTGCACCCGCTGGGAGCGCTGAAAGCGCAGCAGCAACAGGAGGATCACCCACATCGAAATCCCAAGTTCTGCCGCCAGGCGGCTCGAGATTTGAACGCCGTGAATGAACCATAAGAGCGGGATGTGCAGCCAGACCAGCGGCTCCGGATAAATGGAAACAGAAAGCAGCACGAGTGCCGGCGCAACGATCCATCCATCCCGCTGGCGGGTTCGCAGAATTAGCCACAGCATGGCGAGCGGCAGGAGACTCAGGATCAGATGCACCGCTCGTCCCGTCAGGCCCAGCACCCCGGCGCCTTCATACGGATACATCGTGCGGCCCAGCAGCGCATGCTGCAGCCACGCCAGCACGATGGCCGCAATGCTGAAGCCATTGATCAGCCGCAACAGCCAGCGCTGGCGCGCCAGATCAAACCAGCTCCACCAGACCAGCAGCCACGTCCACAGCACAATCGCCAGCAGAATCGGCCGCAGCACCAGCAGCCGGTCATCCACTGCAGTTGTAAGGATCGCCAGCAGAACAAACACCAGATACGCGACATTCAGCAGGGCAGCCGATCCGAGCCAGAAGAACACCTTCTGCGACCGGTCCAGAAAAAACAGCGTGAAGGCGGCGATGGCTGCCAGAAAGAAGAACAGGACCGGCAGCAGATAGAAGCCGTAGGTCCGCGCGTAGGCGTCGCGCGTCAGTTGAAAATAGGCGCCGGTCGTCTGGGCAATGCCGAGCGCGGGCGGCGCATGCAGCCCGCCTGGCGTTGGATCTTCGAGCAGCGATGCCGGCCGCATATAGAACCGCAGCGCCAGCACCACCATCGAATCAGCCGAAGCCGGCAGACGAAAAATTTGCGGCCGGCTGTAGTAGGTGCGCGGTGGGCGCTTTGAGAAATCGCCAAAGCCGCCGATCAACCGGCCGTTTGCGTAAATCTGGTAGGCATCGTCCACATCGGCCGGCATCAGCAGGGCCAGCCGCTTGCCGCCAGCGTCGATCCGGACGCGCAGCCGGTACCAGGCAAATCCGGCATACTGCGGATGCCCCTGCGCCGTCCAGCCGGGCGTGTACCCGCTGCTGCCCAGCCCAGGGTCCACCGAGTCGCTCGGCGGCGTCAGATTTACGAGCTGCCAGTCAGCGTCTGGAAAGCCGGGCTGCGCCCATGCCGGATCGTCGCCGGTTTTGAAGCGCCAGGGCCCCGGGAGCGCCTCCAGGGCTGACCCAAGCTTGATCGAGACGTACGCAGGAGTTTCCGGCGCGGAAGATCGCGGCGCACGGGTCTGCCCGGCGGACACTGCGCCGCAGAGTCCGCAGAGCGCCCACGCACCGGTCACCGTCCACCGCAAGAGATTCTTCAAGGCAAGAGTTTCCCCATAGAGCCAGTCGCAAGATTAGGGGGAGAATCAGCGGGAATCGCCCGGTTGGGGGCTTTCACGGCGACCCGGGAGAGGAAATGTCCCGGCCTCGTGGAATCAGGAAACGGCCGCAACCGCTGCGGCTTCATCGGCAGCGATCTCGGCATATCGCCCGATACCCACCATGGTGAAGACTTTCTGAAAATGCGGCGTCAGCCCGAAAAGAGCCACCTTCTGGTCGGCCTTGCCCGCCTCCAGCATTAGCTGAATGATGAGTGCAATGCCACTCGAGTTCACATAATCGACCTTCACAAAGTCCAGCAGCACCGCATGGTCTTTTGCGATCTGCTCGTACGATCCCAGAATGGCATCGCGCGAGTTCGAGGAGATATCCCCGGAAAATCGAATTGCGCTGATTGGCTTGCCGCCCGAACCCGATAACGTGTCGATTCGAGCACGGGCCTCCGCCCGCATTCCCTCCCCAGTGCTCATTCTCCCTCTCTTTCCATCCGGATAACCAGGCGGACGTAACTATCCGAGCCACGGCTTCCCTTCACCCACTCGGCCTCGTCGACCAGGGCCTGAATCAAAAACATTCCCATCCCCCGCGCCTCTTCCTCGCCTCTCATCTTGCGGTCGATATCCGGCTGGTGCGGCGCCGCCTGAAAGCCGGGGCCGTTGTCCATCACTTTCACTTCCAGCTCATCGTCCGTTGCCGATAGAACGACGCCGACGGACAGCTTATCGTTCAACTTGTTGCCGTGCTCCATTGCATTAATGCAGGCTTCGGCCACGGCCGTTTTCAAATCCTCAATGCGAGCGGCGGGGAAGCCCATCAGGCGCGCCACACTTTCTGCGGTGCCCATGGCTACCTTCTCGAAACCGAGCCGTGATGGAATACGAACTTCCACCAGGGTGTTCTTGCCATCAATCATCTGCGTTCTCCCGGCGGGGGCTGCAACGCATCAGCGCGAGCGCGGTCATATCGTCCTGCTGCGGCGCGCCTCCGGAAAACGCAGCCAGCTGCTGCCACAGCGAATTGAGCATAGCATCGCAGTCGCCGGCCGTACATGACAGAAATAGGTCCTTGAGCCGTTCCGGGCCAAATTCGTCATCCCCCCGGAAAACCTCCGTCAAGCCATCCGTATACAGCAGGGCCTTCGAACCCGGCCGGAAGCGATACTCTTCCATCGCATAGGTCATGCCCGGCAGCAGGCCCACCGGCGTCCCGCTGGCCTCCACTTCCCGCGGGGTTCCGTCGAGCAGCAAAAACCCCGGATTGTGCCCTGCATTCACAATCTGCAGGGTGTCTCCGTCCCGCGCCAGCGCCAGGAAGATGGCCGTCACGTACCGGCGCTGTGCCTCGGCGCCCTCTGAATAATGCTGGTCGTTCAGACTCGCGGCCAGCTCGGGCAGCGGCAACTCCGTATTGGCGGTGGCCCGGAACGCCGAGCGGAAGGTGGTACCCACAATCGCCGAAGCCAGCCCTTTGCCGGCAACATCCGCGACCACCATCAGATGCGAGCCGTCGGGCCGGCTGACAATATCCACGTAATCGCCGCCCACTTCATAGCAGGCGCTCGAGCGCACCGCAATCGAGCAGCCGGGGATATCCGGCATCCGCTTCGGCAGCAGGCTTTGCTGGATCTGCCGGGCCGCCTCAAGATCCCGCTGCAGCCGGACCCAGGAAAGGTTCCGCTCGTAATAGCGCGCATTTTCAACCGCTACGGACGCCTGCAGAATCAGGCCATCCAGAAAATCCTGCTCATCCAGCGACAGCCCCGAACCCGGCCGCGGGGCCACCACCAGCTCCGCCAGCACCTCCCCGCTCCGGTCACGAAACGGAAACCGCGCGCAACCATCGCACGGGTCCGGCGGCATCACTCCAAACGCCATGTGCGGGTTCGTAATCAACGCCCCGGGCAGCTCCAGCTCCAGCACAACAATGCGCAGCACCGTCCGGAAAACCTCTTCCAGATCGATCGTCGCGTGCACCTGCCGCGAGGTCTCCAGCAGCGCCTGCAACCGCGCAATCTGCTGGTGCAGCGTAAAGATTTCGTCGTTTGCAGTGTGGGACGCGTGCGCCATGGGCTCGCAGTCAGCTTATAAGAACCGGGCCAAACTGCAGCATGAATGTTTTGCCGCTTCCACAAACGAGGCCACCGACCCGGATATCGCCGCCCAGAAAGCCTCCCGGCTCCATCCCTGCCCGACGTCGGCGTCTGGAGGCCGCGAAGCGGTCTTTGGAACTATCATTGTTAGTTCGCCAGCGGCCACCGCCCATGCCCGTCCTCTATCAACCCGACACCCTGTTCGCAGAAGGCCGCTTCCATGATGGCGCCGGTCTGCTGGTGGGCGACGACGGCACGATCGATCGCGTATTGTCCGACCCCAAGCGTCAGGCTCCGGCCGGCGCCCGCCTCGTCGCCCTTCCCGGGAAGGCGCTGCTGCCCGGCTTCCATAACGTCCACTCCCACGCCTTTCAGCGGCTCATCCGCGGCCGGACGGAGTCCGTGCACACGGGCGGACGCAGCTTCTGGTCCTGGCGCGGGGCCATGTATCACGCCGCCGCCCATCTCTCCCCGGAGGAGATGTACGCCGTGGCCCGCGCATGCTTCCTGGAGATGGCCCTCGCCGGCACCACCACCGTCGGCGAGTTTCACTACGTCCACCGCACGCCGCAGGGACATGCCTACGAGGATTCCAACACCATGGCCTGCCAGGTCATCGCGGCCGCGCAGTCCGTCGGCATCCGCATCTGCCTGCTGCGCAGCGCCTACCAGCGGGCCGGCTTTGACAAAGCGCCCGATCCCGGCCAGCGCCGCTTTCTAGAGTCCACCCCGGAATTTCTCTCCGCCGTCGAAGAGCTGCACGCCCGTTTTCACACGGCCCAGGCCTGGGTCGGGGTCGCGCCGCACAGCGTCCGTGCCCTCCCCATCCGTGCTGTGGAGCCGATTGCCCACTGGGCGCGCGAACGTGGCCTGCCCTGCCACATGCATGTGTCGGAGCAGGTTGCGGAGGTGGAGGAGTGCATCCGCGAGTACGGCGTTCCCCCGGTCCGGTTGCTGGCAGACTCGGGCGTACTCGATCGCCGCTTTACCGCCGTCCACGCCACCCACCTCAGCAGCCCGGAGATGGATCTGCTGGCCGAGGCCGGCGCCACCATCTGCGCCTGCCCGACGACGGAGCGCAATCTGGGCGATGGCATTCTGAGCGCCCGCGAGCTGATAGAGCGCGGCATCCCCATCGCGTTCGGCTCCGACAGCCAGGCGCAGATTGAGCCGCTCGAAGATGCGCGGGATCTGGAGTACCATCTGCGGCTGCGCGACCAGCGCCGCAGCCTGCTCGACGGCATCGGCGGACTGATCGACACCCACTGCCTCAGCCGCTCCTCCTGCCAGCGCCGAAAGGCTCCATGCGCCGTTGTAGCAGAAAAGATCGAGAACTTTTTTGTCCTTCATCCAG
>JAJZCP010000272.1 GCA_021846065.1 Acidobacteriota bacterium | reverse complement strand
GCGACACCTCCAGCTCAGCCGCTCCCTGGACAATGTCCTGGCGGTTCACCCCACGGGCAAACGCCTTGTCCTTCATCTTTTTCATCACGGACGGAACACTGACATCGTGAATGGAGCGGGAGGGTTTGACCAGGGCGTTGGCCGTCAGAAAGCCGGCCAGCTCGTCGCAGGCGAACAGCGCTTTATCCAGGTGCGATGTGCGGGGAGTCTGGGTGTACTCGGCATGGGCCAGGATCGCGTGGCGTATCTCCTCCGGCCAGCCCTGCTCGGTCAGAATGCGATTGCCCACCCAGGGATGCTCCTCCGGGGAGGGGTAGCGTTCATAGTCGAAGTCATGCAGCAGTCCGGTGATGGCGTAAGTCTCGGCCATCGCCCGCGCCGGCTCCGGGGGCAGTCCAAGAGCAGCGGCATGGCGCTCCCCGTAGGCCTGGGTGCAGACGGCAACAGCCAGCGCATGCTTCAGCAGGCTGGAGGACTGCGTGTATTGGTTGAGCAGCCGCAGGGCTGCAGCCCGATCGTGCCCGGCGGCCGGAGAAGGCAGGTGCGCTGGATCATTATTTGTCATTGGAGATGTCGCTCCCTGTCACTGATTTTGCGGTATTGCCTGCCAATGCAAGCAGGCACTTCGGGTTTTTTGGGTTTTTCATGAAATATTGCAGGAAATTACTTGACATTCCTGAGTTTTGCCCGCAACGTAACGAAAGACGTAAGACGGTAACTATAAAAATACTGTCTTGCACGGATGTCTGCTCTGGCCTCCGTATACATCTATGGCAACTGTGATGACTCCCGTCGCTTCCAGGGAGGTTCTACGTTGCGACCACTGCGGACTGGTGCAATTTAGCACCAGCAACCTGCTGTGCCGGCGCTGCCACAAACCCCTGGAAATTGAGGAACCCGAGCCCATAGCGGCCGCAGGCGAACCTGTGGGTGCACGGCCCGCCTGCGAACGCGACACGCGCGTCTCAGTGCGGCTGCGCGAACTGCGGAATGCGCGCCGGCTAAGCCAGCGCCAGCTCGCGGCCCGGCTGGATGTTCCACGCACCTATATCTCAAAGATTGAGAACGGCCGCGCCATGCCTACGCTTTCGTCGCTGCAGCGTCTGGCCGGTGCACTGTGCGTTCCCCTGGCGGATATGGTGCATGACGCCCGCTACGAGCGCGAGCGTGAGATCGGCATCATGCTGAAAGATCCGTTTCTCGCAGAGCTTAGCGTCTGGGTAGCCGGGCTGGATGGGTTGCACCGCGCCATGGTGCTGAGCCATCTGCGCGAAATGGTTGGTGGAGGACGCAAGACCGCATAAGCGCCAGCGAACCGGTTGGCAGGCGCTTTCCCCCTATGCTACGGTCGAAAGACGTAGGAGCTCTCTTCTTTGCCGCACAGGAACGTAACCAGCCGTCTGTCGGAGCTTCCGCCAGAGGAGCTGGCGCTCTATCGCCAGCTCGATCCTGAGCGGCTCCCCCAGCACATCGCAATCATCATGGACGGCAACGGCCGATGGGCTGGCCTGCGCCGGCTGCAGCGCTTCCTCGGCCATCAGCAGGGCGCGGAGTCGGTGCAGTTTGTCGTGGAGACGGCGTCCCGCATCGATCTTCCCTGGCTGACCCTTTACGCTTTTTCGCTGGAAAACAATCTGCGCCGGCCGGCGACGGAAGTCAGTTTTCTGATGCGTCTGCTGCGGACGTATCTCGTCGGCAATGTGAAGCGGATGAACGATAACAATGTGCGCATCGCCTACATTGGCCGGACCGCGGACCTGCCCACCGAGGTGCAGGAAACCATGCAGTGGGCCGCCGAACAAACGGCGCGCAACACCGGCACCACGCTCACGCTGGCGTTGAACTACGGCGCGCGGGGAGAAATTGTCGACGCAGTGCGCGGTGCTGTCCGCCAGTTGGTGGCGGAAGAGCCGGAGGCGCCGCTCGATACCATTGTGTCGCGGCTGACGGAAGAGCGCATCTCCCGGGCCCTGTATACGGCCCACATGCCGGACCCGGACCTGGTGATCCGCACCAGCGGCGAAATGCGCATCAGCAATTTTCTGCTGTGGCAGATCGCTTATTCCGAAATTTATGTCACGGAACGGTTCTGGCCCGACTTCCGGGGCATTCATCTGCTGGAAGCGATCCACGCCTACCAGAGCCGGGACCGGCGCTTTGGCGGATTATCGGCAGCCGCCAAGCCCGCTGCCTCCAATGCCGCGCTCGTCCGTTAGCCTGCGGCGCCCTCGCTGAAAAGTTGCAGTACGGGCGCGATCAGCGTCCGCAGCCCAAGCCCACAGGCCTGTTGCGCTGCCTGTTCGTCCGCTCCATAGCCCCACACATACAGCGTGCAGGCAAAGCCGTCGCGTGGCGTATCAGTGCAGGCTGCATCCTGAATGCGGGCGCGGCGCAGCGTCCACTCGCAGCGGGTGTCAGGAGTGGGCAAAGCCTCTGCCTGGCGCGAGCCGCGGCGCAGCCGCTCTTCCATGGCGGCGAAATGGGAGTAGAGCGCAGGCTCCAGCGGAACCAGGTCCACATAGCTGGCGTGCGCTGCCGCATAGCCGGCCAGATCGAAGGCATCAAAAAGCGACTGCCAATAGTGCCACACATCGCACTTGGCGGTAAACAGTGACGGGGATGCGTTCCAGGCCGACAACGCGTCGGCCAGCGTAGGGTTACGCGCAGCGTCAGGACTATCGCGTACGCGC
>JAJZCP010000271.1 GCA_021846065.1 Acidobacteriota bacterium | reverse complement strand
CTTGTTGGGCCCGTCGAAGTTCCCCTTGGCTGCGTTCACGCTGGCCGCCGTCAGGGCTGTGCGCAGCGCCTCCATGTCGATGCCGTAGGAAGAGAGTGCTGCCGGATTGGCCTGGATGCGGACGGCCGGCTTCTGCCCGCCGCTGATGCTGACAAGTCCGACCCCGCTGAGCTGAGAAATCTTCGGCGCCAGCCGCGTGTCCACCATGTCTTCCACCTGCGGCAGCGGAATGGAGTTGGACGTAATGGCTAGCGTCAGCACCGGGGCATCGGCGGGATTGGTCTTGTTGTAGATCGGGGGCGCGGGCAGGTCAGACGGCAAAAACGTCTGCGCCGCATTGATCGCGGACTGCACTTCTTCTTCTGCAATGTCGATGCCGAGGCTCAGGTCAAACTGCAGAACGACCACCGACGTTCCGCCGGAGCTGGTGGAGGTCATCTGACTGAGCCCCTGCATCTGGCCGAACTGACGCTCGAGCGGCGCCGTGACGGTAGTAGCCATCACGTCCGGACTGGCGCCGGGATAGAACGTGACGACCTGGATCGTCGGATAGTCCACCTGCGGCAGGGCGGAGATGGGAAGCTGGGTAAACGCAACAAACCCCACCAGCAGAATTGCGGCCATCAACAGAGACGTGGCGACGGGCCGCAGGATGAATGGCCGCGACGGATTCACGGAGCGTTCGACTCCGGCTTGCTCGACGGGCGCAGGCTGCGGTGCGGAACAACGCGAATCCTGGCGCCATCCTGCAGTTTTTCAAAGCTGCTGTCGGCCACCACATCGCCGGGATTCAGCCCGTCCACCACTGTAATGCCGTTGTCCGTAACGCCCATCTTCACGTTCTGCTGGTGGGCGACGCCATTGCGGATCACATAGACGAACGATGTATCGCCGTTCTGCTGAATGGCGTCATTGGCCACCAGCGTCATATTGGTCAGCGTCTTCACCAGCAGCCGCGCGTTCACAAACAAGTTGGGAAACAGGGCATTATTTTTGTTCGCAAAAATCGCCCGCAGCTTTAGCGTTCCAGTGGTGGTGTCGATCTGGTTGTCGGTGGTTTCAAGTGTTCCGGTAGCAAGGGCGCTCTGGTTGGAGCGGTCGAGCGCATCGACGCGCAGGGGATGACCCTTGTGCATCTCCTGCTCCACAGCGGCGACGCTGTCTTCTGGAATGGTGAACACCACAGTGATGGGCTGCAGTTGCGTAATAACGACCAGGGGGTTGGTGCTGTTTGCCTGTACAACGTTTCCCGGGTCAATCAGACGAAGACCAACCCGGCCGGAGATGGGAGCGAAGAGCGAGCAGTAGCTCAACTGAACCTGGTTATAGGCCACCGTCCCCTGATCCAGCTTGACCGTGCCTTCCAGTTGCAGCACCAGCTTCTGCTGGTCTTCCAGAATCTGACGGGCGATGGCATTGCGCTTCCAGGCCTCTTCGTAGCGTCGTGCGTCCATCTTTGCCTGCGCCAGCAGATTCAGATCGCGCTCCAGCGTCCCCTGAGATTGCAGCAGCAGCGCCTGGTAGGGCCGCGGGTCGATCTGGATCAGAAGCTGACCGCGATGGACGAGCTGGCCCTCGCGGTAGAGGACCTGGTTAACCAGTCCCGTTACCTGCGAGGTGATGGCGTCGGTATAAACCGGCGTGACGGTGCCGATCGAATCCAGGTGGACCCCGATATTGCCGCGGTAGACCGTGGTGGTCGTAACGGCTACCGTCCCGGCTGCAGCCGCGGCGCCGGCTGCGCCCGGCGTGGCTTGCGGATGCTTGCGCAGAATCACCCAGAAAAGCAGGCCGAATCCCACCAGAATCACCAGCCAGATAATGGCATTGACGATCGGAGAGCGATGGGGCCGCTCGTGCGGCGGCGGAAGCTGATGGCCCTGGGCGATATAGGTCTCGCCGGATGGGCTGGCGTGCGGTTCGTTCGGCATCATGCTCCTAGAGGTTTTGAAGGCTGCCCCTGGCTCAGCGGCTTCGGGCGCATTGCGTCTGGGAAGCGAATCCCGCACTATTAAACCTGTTGGCGGTTCACTTTGGTCACTGGCCAGTCGGTTCGCAATTCAGGATCGTCAGAAGGCTGGGTGGCGTCCGTCGGACTGCCAAAAGCCAATAGACGAAATGCCTCGCCGGAAAGACGCATCGGAAGCGCGACTTTTCCTGCTGCCCCTGTCGCCCACTTTATAAAGTGGGGGTCTGCGGAGGATTGGCCGACTCTTTTTGGCTTTGGTGGCGGATGCAGTACTGCGCCCACGGCATCGCTTCAAGCCGCTTTTCTTCAATGGGCCCGCCATCGGCCACGCAGCGTCCGTACGTCCCATCCGCAATGCGCTGCAGCGCGGCATCCACCTGCCGCAGCAGGGCTGTGTCACGGCTGGCAGTGGTCAACTCGTCCTCACGCTCTTCTCCGGCTACGCTGCGGTCCGCGGTATCCCCGCTATGCATGTCTGGCGCCTCTTTTGCTTCGGTTTCCACGCGAGACATTTCACGCACAAGCATCTCCCGCTCTTTCAGCAGCTTTTGCCGGTAAACTTCCGTATTCATAAAGAGCGCTCCTTGCCTGAACAGTGTATACGGCCGAAACGGATGCTTTGCGGGTGCGCGAAAACCGTTTTGCTCCAATATAAAAAGGTTAAGGGGAGAGTCCATTGCCACGAACGCTGGAAAAGGCACGGCTGGCTGAAAAGCTTCTACTTTCTG
>JAJZCP010000270.1 GCA_021846065.1 Acidobacteriota bacterium | reverse complement strand
ATGGTGACGGGCCGGAACTTTGGCGCAGCCTGCGCGGGCAGCAATGACTCCGGCGCGTCGGTGAGCCACTCGGGTTCAAGCGAAACGGCCGCTTCGGCATTCTCTGCCTGCAGACTTTTTGCAGCGCCCTCGGCGCGCTGCTCGGGCACATCTGCGCCGGCAAGAAACTGCGCGACTTCTTCCAGCGGCCTCTGCGTGGCAGACAACCCGATGCGCTGAAGAGGACGGCCGGTGAGCGCCTGCAGCCGCTCCAACGAGAGCGCTAGGTGCGCGCCGCGCTTGGTGGGTACCAGCGCGTGAATCTCATCGATGATGACCGTCTCCACCGTGCGCAGCGAGGCCGCGGCACTGCTGGTAAGCAGCAGGTAGAGTGACTCTGGCGTGGTGATAAGAATCTCCGCCGGGTCGCGGCGGAAGCGCGCGCGTTCGCGCTGCGGCGTGTCTCCGGTGCGCACGCTGATGGCTGGCTCGTAAACCGCCACGCCCGCGCGCTCGGCCATCTGCCGGATGCCCGCGAGCGGCGAGCGGAGGTTGCGCTCGATATCGACAGCCAGCGCTTTGAGCGGGCTGATGTAAATGACGCGGCATCCGCGCGCCGCCGTGGGCGGTGGGTGCAGCATGAGCCGATCGATGCACCACAGAAACGCCGAGAGAGTTTTCCCGCTGCCAGTGGGCGCCAGGATCAGCGTCGATTCTCCGCGGGCAATGGCGGGCCAGCCAAGCCGCTGGGGCAGTGTCGGCGCTTCGAAGACGGCTCGCAGCCACGCAGCCGTAATCGGATGAAATAGCGCCAGCACCGAGTCAATGCTGGGTATGTCCTGGGTTTGCGAAGCGGTTTGAGCAGCAATCGTGGCGGGAATCCTGGGCGCGGGACGACTGGATGGCTTTTTCGATCGAGACCCTGGCACTGCTCATTCTCCCGCTCCGTTCAGGATAAACGGCCCGTCCGGCTCACAGTTTCGATGCCGTCAACGCGGGATGAGGCAGCCTCCCACTGCAGTTCCGGCGGAGCGGCCAGCAGCCATGCGAAGATTCCCAATGCACCGTAGTAAAGATGCGAGAGGGTGAATGTCCAGGGTGTAAGCAGCAGGAGCTTCGGGAGCGGGGCCCACGTGCCGGAGATCAAGAGATATAGGCCGAGCAGCAGGAAAAAAGCCCGCCAGCGGAGCAGCGCCCGCGGCATAAGCAGCAGAAAGGCGAGAAAGAAGACGCCATAGTGATGCTCCCACGCAATCGGTGAGGCCATCACAGTCGCCATCGCAAAGATCAGAAAGTCAGTCGCGGTGGCTTCGATCCGGCGAAGCGGCGGTATTAACAGCGCCAGCGTCAACAGAACAGCAGAAGAGACCCAAGTGGCCAGCCAGATGGTGCGATTGAACGGCGGGTAGCCGTGATCCGCATTGGCAGCAGAACCAACGTGCATCAGCCGGTGGAGCAAACCATTCAGAGATTGGTTCGTGTAGAGCGAATCGCCACGCAGGCTCAGGTAGTGCAGCACGGCTCCGTACTCGAGCGTATTGTGCAGGCCATAAACAGCGATCGAAACGCCCACCCCGGCCGCCAGCATTGCAGCGAGAGAAACCGCGAAGCTCCACTGTCGCCGCAGCAGCCCCCAGAGCAGAAACAGCGCCATCTGCGGCTTGAGCCAGCAGCAGAGCCCCAGCAGAATGCCGGGAGCGACGCGGCGGCGATTCCGCCACAAGAGAACGCTGGTCATCGCCAGAAAATTGATGATGGTCTGCACCTGGCCGAGAAACAGCGCATTGATCAGTGGCAGGAACGTCACCATCAACGCCGCCAGAATCGAGCGCACCAGCCAGCGCTCGCCGCGGCTCAATTCCCTGCCCGCAGCCGAGGCCGCCTGAA
This sequence comes from Acidobacteriota bacterium, assembly GCA_021846065.1. The sequence continues at coordinate 864 of JAJZCP010000270.1, read as the reverse complement.
AGAGATATTCGGACGCGACCAGCCACGTCCCGAAGAAGCAGAGGTAGAGCGTAATTTTCAGCCACGTGAATGGGGCGACGCCAACGCGGCCAGCCAACTGCCAAAGCCGAAATAGCAAGAGCGAGACAGGAGGGTAGATGAAGCGGACATGGCGGACGAAAAACACGCGCTCATAGAGATTGGCCGGGCTGCGCTGCAGGGCGGCGTCGGCCTGCGCCATGTACGACCAGGAGTCGGTGAGCATCTGGCCAGCGGCGCATTCCCTGGCTGTGTGCAGAACGCTCCAGCCTCGGAACCGCGGAACCGCCGCGATCATCAAAACCTCAAATAGCATGGCGCATCCAAGAAATAGCGCCATGCGGCGCACCAGGTTGCCGGATGCTACGTGAGTGACCTTTGCCATTTGCGGGATGAGTCTACCAAAGCAGCAATGCGGGCCTGGCTTGATACCATGAAGCAGATGGCGCTTCGCTGCACTAATCCAGGCAGGATGTGTTCATGTTGAAACGTTTTTTCTGTTGCTTGCTGTTTGCGGTGGTCCCGGTTCTCTCCACTGCGCGCTGTTTCGCCAGCGCCTATGATGGGCACCCCAAGCTTGTCATCCTTCTGGTCGCCGACCAGTTTCGCGAAGATTATCTGGAGCGTTATCGCACAGACTTCAAGGATCAGGGCTTCAATCTTTTCCTCGAGCATGGCGCGTTCTTTCCAGACTGCTATTACGATTTCGCCAACCTGATCACCGCGGCCGGCCACGCAACGCTGGCCACCGGCGCATATACAGACGGCCACGGTATTGCGAGCAATCAATGGTGGGACCTTAGCCGCAACGCGCAGCGGCCCGTCACCTCTGTCGAAGATCCCCGG
>JAJZCP010000269.1 GCA_021846065.1 Acidobacteriota bacterium | reverse complement strand
ATGTTGCAATTTTTGCGCTGGGGCCGATGGTGGCCATGGCCGAATCCGTGGCCGATCAACTGGAAGCCGAAGGATATTCGACAGCCGTGGTCAACGGCCGGTTTGTCAAGCCGCTTGACCAGGACGCTGTCCGCGAATATGCCTTGCAAGGGGCCGTGCTGGTGACCATGGAAGATCACGCGCTGATGGGCGGCTTTGGCGCGGCGGTCCTGGAGGCACTGGACGAGATGAAGCTGAGCGCGTCGGTGGTGCGCGTGGGCTGGCCAGACCAGTTCATCGAGCACGGCAAGGTTGATTCGCTGCGGAAGAAATATGGCCTTTCGGTGGAGGCTACGCTGGAACGCGTCCGATCGCTTCTTGCGAGTCGACCGTCAGAACGTGAAGCCGAAACATGGCCAGCGCACACCACGCGCAGGATCGCCGGGTGAAACAGCCGCAAGGCAACATGCAAAAAAGTGGAAGCGGCCTTTGCGCCGCGGATGAGCGCAGACTTCGCTGCTCGTTTGCAGTTCGTGCGGCTGGCTGGCTTGGCTCTGTGTTGAGCCTGCTGGGACTCATCGTTTTACCTGCCCTTGCCGCGCGAGGAGCACAGGCACAACCCACCCCGCCGCCGCTTGTGCTGGCCGGTGGAACCATCATCGATCTCAGCAACTGGGGCCACTCCGCCAACGATCTGCATGATGCTGTGATCTTCATTCGCGATGGCCGGATCACAACGGTGGGACCACGCGCGGCCATTCCCATTCCCAAAGGCGCAACCGTCATCGACTGCACGGGCAAATATCTGGTGCCGGGACTGGTCGATGGCTACGCAACCATGAGCAGCCAGGGCGAGGCACAGGCTAACCTCTACATGGGCGTGACGACCGTGGTGGCGCGGACCGGCGGCAATGATGGACCGCCCGATTTGTACTCCAGACCCGGACCGCAGGTCTATCGCATCGCCACCGTCGGAACCACCGATAACGACAATCCGCTGCGAGCCTTGCCAGGATGGAAACAGACGCTCGCCTTGACCGGCGCGCATCCAACGGAACTGACACCGGCGCAAACGGCGCTGGAACTGACAGCGCTGCAACAGATGGGTGTTCGCGCGGTGATGATTGGGCCAGCCGTGACAGCCGCCAACAGCCAGTGGATATTGGAGCATGCCCGAGGACTGGGCCTAGCAACCTATGGCGTCTTTGCCGCAACTCCGGTGCGGCTGGGTGTCAACGATGGCGTCGATGTTCTCCTGCACATGGGCCGATATGAGATTGGCGTAGTACCCGATGAACTGCAACAACCGCTGGCCGACGATGCCTATGATGCAGCGGCGCGAACAGCCTATGGATACGCCGAGCACCTGCCGCCCATGGATGAGCATCTGCGCGCGTATGCGCGGTTTCTGGCGGCGCATCGCACGGCGCTCATGCCAACCTTCAGCGAATATTTTCTGCGCCTGCCCGACCACCGTAATCTGTGGGTATCTCCCGCAGCGCGCCTGCTCAATCCTCATCTGGCCGACGGCGTCACCGACCGCGCCACCGGCGAGATGATCTATCCGCTTCCCAACTGGGAGCGTAAACTGCCGCAGATCACACAACGATGGCTGGAGGCCGGATTGAGCAAACGCGCCAACCAGCAGGCAAACCGCCTTTGGGCCATCAATCAGGCAATCTTTGAATCGTATCCGCACTATCTGGCCGGCAGCGGCGCCGCCGAGTTGGGCGCGCTGCCCGGCATCTCCCTCCAGATCGAGTTGCAGATGCTCACACGGCTCGGTCTGTCTCCACGCGAGGCGCTGGCCGCGGCCACCAGCAACTATGCGTCCCAGATACACTGGACCGAGCTTGGCTCGATTGAGCCGGGGCGCCGCGCCGATATTCTGGTGCTGGATGCAGACCCGACGGCAAGCGTGTGGAATCTGCAACAGTTTCAGACGCTCGTCGTCAACGGCGTGGTCATGCCGAGATCCGCGCTGCTGCAGTTGAGCAAATAAGCAATCCCAAACCGCACCGCATGAAGGCAATCCTCCAAAGGAAACCATGACCATTTGCATCGGATGTGAGCCGAATCTGACCGTCGAAGAGTTTCGCGCAGTCCTTGTAGCCTCCACGCTGGACCGGCGGCGGCCGGTCAATGAACCAGAGCGACTGGAGCGTATGCTGCGCGAAGCCGACCTGATCGTGACGGCGCGCGATGGCGCGCGACTGGTCGGCATCTCCCGTGCGCTCACGGATTTTGCCTACTGTTGTTATCTGTCGGACCTGGCCGTAGATGTTGCGTATCAGCATCAAGGCATTGGCCGAATGCTGGTGGCTGAAACGCATCGGAGGGCTGGCGTCGAGGATACGACGCTGCTGCTGACAGCAGCACCAGCGGCAGAAACCTACTACCCAAAGATCGGAATGCAGCCCATCGCCAGCGCCTGGATGATACGGCGGACGCGATGAACACAGCAATGCCCGGGCATGACAAACCCAGGCATGAGAAGCCACTCATGATAATTCCGTCGCATGAGTCGCACGTCTGCCAATCGCTGCCGGTTATGCCTTCGGCGCAGGGCGTTTTTTCTCGGTTTCGAGAAATCGCCGCAAGCGGTCAATTGAACGAGCCTTGCCAAAGAGGATCATGCTCTCCACCAGCGGTGGACTCATCGTGCTGCCGGTGAGGATGGCGCGCAGGAGCATGAAGTTTTCCTTGACAGACCACTGTTTTTCGCTGCTGAGCAGCTTGAGCGCGGACTCGATGGC
>JAJZCP010000268.1 GCA_021846065.1 Acidobacteriota bacterium | reverse complement strand
AAAGGCATCAAGCTTTTCGCTACGGTGGACCACAGCGGCGAGGCCCAGAACGCCGGCATGAGTATGCCGCCGACGAAGTTGCTGATCTTTGGAAATCCCAAGGCGGGTACGCCGCTAATGCTGGCGGCGCCCATGATTGCCCTGGACCTGCCGCTGAAGCTTCTGGTGGCGGAAGGAGCGGATGGTCAGGTCCGCATCTCGTATAACGACCCGGCATACTTGAGCGCGCGATATTCGCTGCCGGATACCTTGCAACCTGTCCTTGCCGCGGTTGAAATGCTGGCTCGTGGTGCTGCGCGATAATTTGCTTTCGAGAAGGAACAGACTTTGAGACCTGTAAGTCATATTTTGTCCGCGTCAGTACTTGTGCTCTGGGGCGCCGCATTTCTGGCAGGCACGCAAATACAGGCATCGGCGGCTACGCGCCGTGCGGCGGCCACGCAGAACGGGCAGGTTCAGGCCCAGCGTGATCTGTTGCGCCGCCAGGCTAATGGAATTCTCGACCGGGAGATGCAGCGGGCCAAGGACGGCGACTGCGATTCCGCAGCCACCAACGCCGCGATCAACCAGTGTCTGACACAGCGGGTCGCCATCACGGACCTGAACCTGAAGACGTATGAAAACGCGCTTCGTGGCCTGCTGGCGTTAGAGCCTGCGAGCAGCGGCCAGACTGCTCCGTCAGCGCCCCCGGTTTCCCGGACGCAGGAATTTGACCAGATGGAGCGGGAATGGCACGCCTATCTGAATACCGCCACCACAGCCGCTTCCAATCAGCTCGACGGGGGTTCCGGCGCAGCTTCCACGGGAATGTTGACACATCTCCAGCTCGTACGCGGGCACATGAAAGAGCTCGATACCATCTATTTTTCGCTGCTGCACCTCTAGCGACGGCAGCGCAGCCTGTGAGGCTGGTTTGCTCTGGTTTTTACGCGACTACGCATTGGCGGCTGTGGTGCTGCGGGCCGCAACCCTCGCCTTCACTTCAATTCTGATTGGCGGCCTCTTCTTTGCTGCGGTGCTGCTGCCGCGACCGACGGCACACATGGCGTGGCCTACCGAGCCGCGGCCGCGATGGCGAAGGCTGCTGGTTTTCGCTGCGGTCGGGCTCATCGCGACGCAGGTGATCTTTGCCTTCCTGGACGGTGCACTGCTGATCGAAACTGCTGGCCTCCATCTCAGTGACCTGTGGACGGCAAGTTTTCTCCAGGCATCCGCGCTGCTCATTGCTGGCGCGATTGCAATTCTGCTGTTTCTCTGGCGAACTGCTCGAATGCCCGCCGCAGCTTTGCTGCTGGCGCTCCCCTTGATTTGTGGGACGGTCTGGACCAGCCACGCAGCCTCCCGGATGGACAACCGGCTGCCTTTGATCGCGCTCACCGCGATGCATCAGTTGAGCGTCGCTTTATGGATCGGCAGCATGCCGTTTCTGTGGCTGCTTCTGGCCGCGACTTCATCCCAGGACGCACGGATGGGCGAGATTGTCAGCCGCCGCTACTCCAAAGCTGCCTTGGCTAGTGTGGTGGCGCTAATCGTCTCCGGTGTGCTGCTGGCGTGGCAATACACGGGGAGCTGGAGCGGGGTTTACGGCACGGGATATGGCCTGGTGCTGATCGTGAAGACGCTGCTGCTGGCGCCGCTGCTGCTGTTGGGCGCGGCAAATTTCTGGGCGCTGCGACAGCCGGCAGGGCGGATCCAAAGCTTTCTTCCGCGTTTGCGCCTCTTCTCGGAGGCGGAGATCGGGATCGGATTCACCATCATCCTCGCCGCGGCGTCGCTTACCGCGCAGCCGCCGGCGGTGGACGTGACGCAGGGCCGCGTGACGCTCCCAGAGATCGTTGCGCGATTTACGCCGCAGTGGCCGCGGCTGCAGACGCCGCCGCTCAAAGCGCTGCCGCCAGTAGCTTCCATGACGCAGGCCGAGCGCCAGTATGCGGCGAATCCGGATGATCCAAAAGCAGCGAACGATGCTGCCGAGCGGGCGTGGTCCGAATATAACCACCACTGGGCTGGGATGGTCGTACTGGCGGCGGGCCTGCTGGCCTTTCTTGCGAAGGCAGGGTGGGGCCGATGGGCGCGCCACTGGCCGCTGGCGTTTCTCGGCCTGGCAGTGTTTCTCTTTCTGCGCGCCGATCCGGAGGCGTGGCCGCTGGGGCCGCGTGGCTTCTGGGTAAGTTTCTATAACCCGGAGGATCTGGTGCACCGGCTGATTGTTCTGCTGATCGTATGTTTTGCCGGGTTTGAGTGGAGCGTGCAGAACTGGTCGCTGAAAGACACGCGCGCGGCTCTCGTGTTTCCGGGGGTGTGCGCCCTGGGCGGCGCGCTGCTGCTGTTGCATGAGCATGCCATGGGCAGTGCGCAGGAAGAGTTGCTGACGAGCATGAGCCACGCCGCCATTGCCGTTTTCGCGGTCATTGCTGGCTGGTCGCGATGGCTCGAGATTCGATCGCCGCGTCTGACTCGCGTCCGGACGGTGGCTGCGGTCCTCTGGCCCGTTTGTCTGATTGCGATCGGGCTGGTGCTGCTGAACTACCGCGAAGCCTGACACCAGGCCGAGCGAAGTGACGGAACTTCGGCATTGCAGGTATCGTATGGAGTGCTATAGGCAGCCTCCGGTGCGCGGATTCTCCGGGGCTCGTCCGCATAAATCGCGTCGATGGAGAAAATCTTTTGCAAAGTCTACGGAGATTGACCTACGGAATGGCCATGCTGGTGGGTGTGGCTGGCTTTATAGGCGTGGCAGCC
>JAJZCP010000267.1 GCA_021846065.1 Acidobacteriota bacterium | reverse complement strand
ACATCCACTCCAAAGCCCACCTGCGACAGCGACAGATGGCGAACGCTATAGAGATAGCTGGGAATCCAGTACCAATAAAACTGCATCACCGGCCCGATAAAAAATCGGCAGCCCATGATCGCCCACGAGGAGGAGTGTCCCAGCAGCGCACGCAGCGGAACCTCCTTGTGCACGAAACCCTCCGCCCGCGCAGGCGGACGTGGGTAGAAGATCCACCAGAGCGGGACCCAGATGGCGCCCAGGATGGCCGGGACCATGAATGCGGCGCGGAAGCCATAGCGTTCCAGCAGAAATACAATCATCGGCGGCGCCACGGTTGCGCCCACGATGCTGCCGCCGTTAAAAATGCCGATGGCGAGCGTGCGCTCCTTCTGGGAAAAGAATCGCGCCATGGCCTTCATGCCGCCGGAGTAGTTGCCGACCTCTCCGCTGCCCATCCATAGCCGCACGCCACCGAGCTGAAAACCCGAGCGCGTAAAGACCTGACATCCTGTCGCTGCGGACCACCACAGCACGGCCGCCGACAGGCCGATGCGCGCGCCCACGCGGTCCATCAGCCAGCCCATGGGAAATTCCCCCGCCATCATGCCGAACTGCAGCGCGGCGACGACGCGGCTGTAGGTTTCGTTGGTCAGGTGATAGGCATTCTTCAGCACCGGCGCCAGGACGGAGAGCGTCTGCCGGTCGATGAAGTTGATGACTGTAATGGAGAAGATCAGGCCGAGGATAATCCAACGCTTGCTGGAGCGCTGCTCTTCGGTGGGCGGCTCCTCCACGGCGGCCGCGACGGCCAGCGTCGGGTCGACCGGTACGGAATCGTGCGCGCCGGTGGTAGCGAGCGCGGCAGACTGCGGCTCAAATGGCATTCGGCTCCTGACTTGTGATGAAGAGCTACTTCATCGTAGCCGCATTGCTGCCGGTCGTCGCCCGGGACAGACGCAACAGCACCACTCCGTGAACCGGTACGACCGTGGTGTAGGTCTGCGCGATAGAAAATGTGTGCGGGTTCCACAGATCATGCGCCTGCGCCGCGCCATTCCAGCCTAACCGGGCGAGATCGACGGTCATAAATTGTGGCGCATCGGAGCGGTTAAACAGTGCCACTGCCATGTCGCCGTGCACCAGCGGACGCTTCCAGACCTCAAGCGGCCCCTCCGCAGACACGCGATCGCCGGCGCGGCCCAGCGGATCCTGATCGATGGCGATCACGGCCTTGTTGAGCAGGATGCTGCGCGTCTCCGGGGTCATGTGCGCCACATCGTTGCCCGCGATAAGCGGCGCCGCTGCGATTGCCCACAGGCTGAAGTGGGTGCGCTGCTCATCCAGTGTCATGCCGCCGTTGCCCACTTCCAGAATGTCCGGATCGTTCCAGTATCCGGGACTGGCATAGCGCGCAAGGCCCGCCTGACGGAATCCGATCGACGTCATGCGGGCGTAGCTGTCGCTGATGTCTCCCGTCGTGCGCCACAGATTGCCGCCCACGCTCGGACCCCACTTCCAGACCTTGGCCCAGCCGTACTGGCACATGCTGAAGACCATCGGCCGGCCGGTGGCGAGAATGGCCTGGTGCATCTGCGCATAAGCGTCGCGCATAATTTGATCGGCCCGCGCCTGGTTGCCGCCGGACTGCTGCTGCATGATCTTGCGGAAGCTGCACAGATCGTACTTCACATAGTCCACGCCCCAGGACGCGAACATCTTTGCATCCTGCGCCACGTGGCCATAGCTTGCGGGCGCACCCGCACATGTCTGCGGCCCAGGCCCGGTATACATGCCAAACTTCAGGCCTTTGGAGTGGATGTAGTCCCCCAGCGCCTTCATGTCCGGAAAATTCTTATTGGGATGCAGGACGCCCTGCGCGTCGCGATAGCCTTCCCAACCGCCATCGATGTTGACGTAGACGTAGCCGGCGTCACGCATCCCGGAAGACACCAGGGCATCCGCCTGCTGCCGCACGAGGGCATCGGAGATATCGTGCTTAAAGTGGTTCCATGTGCTCCAGCCCATCGGCGGCGTGGGTGCCAGGTCAGTCTGCTGCGCGCGGGCAGAGATGACGGCCAGCCCCAGCGCCAGGGCTATCGCGCCCACCGTGCGAGCGGTGCGACTGCATCGAATTGCTCGTTGCGTGGAATGCATAGAGGCCTTCCCTCCCTTTCGCGGAGTAACGGCGAAGCGCTGGAGCGTCTCAGCGGCGGTCCCAGGGCGCAGCCGACTTCAGAACCTGATTCACCCTCTGAATGTTTTCCGCTCCTTGCGTCTCCAGCCACTGTTCCAGCCCGCGCGCTCCGTCCTTCACATACGTTGGAACGCCATCCTGCCAGGTGGCGCGCCCGCACAGCACGCCATTGAACGCGATCCCGCAGTCCACGGCAAACTCCAGCATCTCGACGAAGGCGTCATTGGTGACGCCAGCCGAAAGATAGACAAACGGCAGGTGCGTCGCGCGCTCGGCCTTGCGAAAGATCTCCTTCGCCTCTGCGCGGGTATAGGCGGAGGGCCCTTTGCAGGCCTTCGTGCCTTCGACGTATTGAATCTGCACCGGCGCCTCTACCTTCAGCACGTCGGCCAGATAGCGCTCCTTGCTGAACTCCTCCATCGAACGCAGCACGATCTCCGGCTTGCGCTTTGCATAGGCGATGCCCTTTTCATCTTCTCCATGCACGTCATAGCCGACGAACTCGAGAAACAGGGGAATATCGTGCGCCTTGCACTCTGCACCGATGCGCTCCACCCAGGCGTGCTTC
>JAJZCP010000266.1 GCA_021846065.1 Acidobacteriota bacterium | reverse complement strand
CGTCCTCGCCTGGATGCTGCTCCCCGAAGAAAGACCCATGCCCCCCACGCTCTAAGGAATTTTTGCGCATACAGATTGCGTATTGTGTGCCAATGCGGCCACAATGGGGATGAGGATTTTCATTTGTACATCCAGCGCGACGAAGCCAAACTGTTTTACACGCACATGGGCAGCGGCCCGGATGTGGTGATGCTTCATCCCACGCCGGTGCATCACGCCTTTTGGATGCCGGTGGCTGAGCAACTGGCCGATCGCTACCATCTCTGGCTGCTGGATCTGCGCGGACACGGACAATCCAGCCTGGGCATTGGGCCGGTGACGCTGGAGCGGCTGGCGCGCGATGTGCACACGGTGTTGGAGGCTGCGGGCCTGCGCCGCGCGGCCTTTGTGGGCTGCTCCATCGGCGGCTATCTGCTCTATGAGTATTGGCGCAAATATCCGCAGGAGATGACGGCGCTGGCCTTGGTGTGCAGCAAGCCGCAGCCCGATGACGAGGCCATGCGCGAGCGCAGACACCAGACCATGCGGGATGCGCGCAAGCCGGGCGGATTGGCACGATTCTTTGACGCAACGGCAGATACGTTGCTGGGGCCAACTTGTTTGCAGCGTGAACCGAAGAAGCGCGCGACTGTGCGTGGCATGATGGACTCGATGCAGTTGGAGGCGATGCTGGCGGTGCAACAGGGCTTGATGCTGCGCGCAGACTCTGTGCCGACGCTGGCAACGATCCAGGTGCCGGTGTGTGCCATTGCGGGCGGCGAGGACCAGGGCAGCACGCCAGAGGCGATGCGCGTGATCGCTGAACAGGCTCCCCGCGCGGAGTTGCACCTGCTTCCCAACGCGGGCCACTATGCGCCGTTGGAGCAGCCGCACAAGGTTGCGGAGATTTTGGGAAATTTTTTGGACGCGCACTTGGACGCGCGTTTGGATGATGCGGGATACGATCCAGAGACGGCAGGGTGAACGTGCGCATACCAGCAAGAAACTTTCAATACAACGGAAAAAATAGCGCGGAACTCACCTGCGAAAAGGTGCCGCTCTCGCGCTTGGTGCAGGCCTACGGCACGCCGCTCTATGTGTATTCGGCGGGCGCGATTCGCGAGCGTGTGCGCATGTTCGCCGATGCCTTCCATGGTGTGCGGCATACGATTTGCTATTCGGTGAAGGCGAATTCGAATCTGTCCATTTTGCAATTGCTGGCGGGTTTGGGTGCGGGCTTTGACATCGTTTCTGGCGGCGAGTTGGAGCGAGTGCGCCGCGCAGACAAAAAGGCGCTCAAGCGAGTGGTCTTCTCCGGCGTCGGCAAAACAGCGGCGGAGATGGATGCGGCGCTGGCTGCGGGGATTTTGGTCTTCAACGTGGAGAGTGCGGCGGAGTTGGATGTGCTCGAAGCGCGCGCGCGCGCGGCACGCAAGGTGGCGCCGATGGCGCTGCGCGTCAATCCCGATGTGTTTGCCGAGACGCATCCATATATTTCCACCGGGCTGCACGCACACAAATTTGGTGTGGCCATGGCCGATACGCGCACGCTGTACCAACGCGCGGCGCGCAGCAAACATTTGCTGCCCACGGGCATCAGCGTGCACATTGGTTCTCAAATTCAGAATGCCGAGCCATTTGGCCAGGCCTTGCGCCGCGTGCGGGAGCTGGTGACAGAACTGGCGGCGGAAAATATCGCATTGCGATATATCGATGCCGGCGGTGGGCTGGGAATCTCCTACAAAATCGATGAGCCGTTCGATCCGCAAGCCTTGCTGGCGCAGTATGCGCGCGTGGTGCGCACGGCCCTCGCTGGCTTTGGCGGCGAACTGCTGTTGGAGCCGGGGAGATTTGTGATCGCGCAGGCCGGAGCGCTATTGGCGCAGGTGCTCTACGTCAAGCGCAACGGCAGCAAGACTTTTGTGGTGACCGATGCGGCGATGAACGATTTGATTCGCCCCGCGCTGTATCAGGCGCATCATGCGATTGTGCCGCTGCGGCGCAGGGCCAAGGATCAGGCGACGGTGGTCGATGTGGTGGGGCCGGTCTGCGAGAGCGGAGATTTTTTTGCGCGCGACCGCTCCATGCCAGAACTGACGGCGGGCGACGGCATTGCGATTTTGGATGCGGGCGCTTACGGCATGGCGCAGAGTTCCAACTACAACACGCGCCCACGCCCGGCAGAGGTGCTGGTCGATGGCGGCAAACACAAACTCATTCGCCGCCGCGAAACGCTGCGCGATTTGCTGGGGCCGGAGATGCTGCGCTCGTAAATCCTCAGGTCCAGATCGCCACACTAGCGGGTGCTTGCATTGTTCGCAGGCGGCGTTTGTGTGGGCAGCCAGTAATAGTCCCCGGCCAAGTGTTGCCAGCGTTCGGGGATGGTGGCGTCCTCATCGGGCGGTTGGTGGAAACGGCCTACGATTCCGGGAATATCCACCGTGCGCAAGGCTGCGAGAATTGCGGGCTTGTTGGGCAGGCTGCGCCACTCCTGTGCAGGATGGCCCGCATCGCGCATGTAGCGCTCATCGTAGCGCAGCGGAGAGCATTGACGGGTTCCAACCGGCTCTGCCATAAAGCCGCATGAAGCAGGGGCACCGGATGAAAGAAGAAATTTCGGTCTATTCCGCGCGGGAAGGGCGAAGCACCCTTCCCGGTATGGTCAGCTTCAACGGCTGGACGTTCGTTATGATCTATCTATGCCAGCCATTGACAATCTGGATGAAGTCAATAGAGTCCGTGCTTATATGCAGGAGTTACAGAAGGAA
>JAJZCP010000265.1 GCA_021846065.1 Acidobacteriota bacterium | reverse complement strand
GGTCAAAGGTGGACATGACGCCGCAGCCCGATGCCATTGCCACCGCAAAGAAGGATGACGTCATCGTCGCCGTCGTCGGCATCACCAGCCGTCTGGAGGGCGAAGAGATGAAGGTGAACGAGCCGGGCTTCCTGGGCGGCGACCGCACCAGCATCGATCTGCCCAAACCGGAAGAAGACCTGCTGGAAGCTCTGTCAGCAACAGGAAAACCGCTTGTGGTTGTGCTGGTGAACGGCAGCGCGTTGGCCGTGAACTGGGCCAATCAGCACGCAAACGCAATCCTGGAAGCGTGGTACCCGGGCGAAAAGGGCGGACTCGCCGTCGCGCAGACACTCTCCGGCTGGAACAATCCCGCAGGTCGGCTGCCGGTAACCTTCTATACCGGCGTGGATCAGTTGCCGCAGTTTGAGGACTATGCGATGAAGAACCGCACCTATCGGTACTTCACCGGCACGCCGCTCTATCCCTTCGGCTACGGACTCAGCTACACGACCTACTCCTACAGCGACCTGAAGGCACCGACAGCCCCTGTCCATGCCGGCGACCCGGTCCTGGTGAAGGTCTCCGTCACCAACACGGGCAAACGCGATGGCGACGAAGTGGCGCAGCTCTACCTCAGCTTCCCGGATGTGCCTGGAGCGCCGTTGAAGGCTCTTCGATCCTTCCGCCGCGTCCATCTGGCGGCAGGCCAGACAAAGCAGGTGGAGTTTGCACTGGAAGGCCGCGACATGAGCATGGTCTCCGCCTCTGGTGAGCCGGAGATTCCCGCTGGCAGCTACAAAATCACCGTCGGCGGCGGACAGCCCGGCACCGGCGCGCAGACGCTCGACGCAACGGTGACGGTGGAGGGAAGCAAGACGCTACCGGAGTAGGGCGATTCCCAGGATGAAAACTGCGGGACGATGCGTGCTGGCTGTGCATCGTCCCGTTTGCTTTGTGGAAACGCGAAGTGGATGCTCTACTCGCGCAGCAGCGTATCGCAGACAGCGATTGCCGCGGCGGCGATGGGCGCGGCCAGGGCAACTCCGATTGGCCCGGCAACGGCAGCCAGCAAAAGCTGAAGCAGCAGCGTGAGCGCCGGCGGCAGCCGCACCAGATTGCGCTCCAGCAGCGGCGTCACAAAGTAGCCCTCCAGCAGGAAGACCACGGCAAAAACCGCAACCGTCAGCAGGCCGGTCATCGGAGACGTGGCCAGTCCCAGCAAAACGGCCGGGACGAGCGCAATCAGCGGGCCAACGTTGGGAACAAAGGTGAGCAGCGCCGCAATGAGCGCAAGCAAACCAGGCAGAGGCACACCAATGAGCCACAGTCCGATGCCGATCAGCAGGCCGACAATCGTCATCGAAAGCAGCTTCGCCAGAATCCACCACAGCAGCGCCTTGCGGACATTGGTCACGCAATTGTCGAGCACAGGCCGAAATGGATCCGGCACCAGACGCCGCAGGCCACGGTAATAAATGAGTGGTTCAGCCGCCAGATAAAGGCTGAGCAGCAAAGTAATCGCCAGGCCGGCAATGGCCGTCGCCGAGGTCAGCACGATGCCGCCAATGCGCGTGAGAGCATAGCGCGCGCCGGTGGAGACCTGGTCGGTGTCGGGTGATTGCGCCAGCAGCCAACTCCCCCAGCCGGTCTCGCGCACTTCGCCGAGGATGCGATGGAAGGCAATGGGAAGGTCGCTCTGCAACTGCGCAAACTGCGCCAGAACATTCGGACCCTCCACCCAGAAGAGCAGCGTTGCAATCCCAAGCAGCAGGATCAGAAAAACCAGCAGCGCCAACCCTCGCCGCAGCCGCAGCCGTTGGGCGAGCGCGTGCGAAACAGCGTAGAGCAGGATCGCTCCGATGATGGCCGCAAAGAGCAGCAGAAAGATGACGCGACCGATCCACAGCAGCAGTGCGGCAACACACAAGCCAAAAACCGATGCCAGAACTGTGAAGAGACGTTTTTGAAAGGAATCCGGCATGGCTACGTCTCCAGAAAGTGATTTTCCCAGGCGGACAGCGTGCTCGATGCTGCCCCCCTGGCCGTGCAGCGTTCAGGACTTCGTTATCGTCTCGAAAGTTCGTACCCACTCAGCGATCGTGCGCACAGCGACGCCGCTTGGACCTTTGGCAATGTAGGGCCGGCTGTCTTCGATCCAGGCCATGCCGGCGATGTCGAGGTGAATCCAGGGCGTGTCGGCGACAAAGACCTTCAGAAATTCAGCCGCGGTCACAGCTCCGCCCCAGCGTCCGCCCGTGTTCTTGATGTCGGCGATATCGCTGCGGATCAGGTCGAAGTACTCGTCGCCAAGCGGCAGACGCCAGAACTTCTCCCCCGTGATCTCGTATGCCGATTCAAACTGCCGAAAAGTCACATCGTCGTTGCTGAAGGCGCCAGCATTCACCATCCCCAACGCGACAACGCACGCCCCGGTCAGCGTCGCGGCGTCAATCAGATGGGTGCAGCCAAGCTGCCGGGCATAGGTCAGTCCATCGGCCAGCACCAGTCGCCCCTCGGCGTCCGTATTGATGATCTCGATCGATTTGCCCGGCTTCGCTCCGTCCGGCATGGACGTTGCAATGTCGCCCGGCTTGTACGCCTTGCCGTCTGGCATGTTTTCCGCCGAACACACCACGCAGATCACCTTCACCTTCGGCTTCAGCCGGGCTATCGCGTGCATCGCTCCCAGCATCGCCGCCGAGCCGGCCATGTCGTACTTCATCTTTTCCATCCCGTCGGCGGGCTTGATCGAGATGCCGCCCGTGTCGAA
>JAJZCP010000264.1 GCA_021846065.1 Acidobacteriota bacterium | reverse complement strand
CAGGTCTGCGCCGTTGTCATACATGCTGAAGACCGGCAGCGTGTGCCCGGTTTTGTCGCTGAGAAAGTGCGGCCATGCGCCGTGGTAGCGATCGGCGTGCGCCAGAAAATCCGTGATCTTCAGCAGGCGCTCCACGGCCTGCTGGCGCGGCACAAAGCCGCGCTCCGCGCCCACCATGATGGCCATGACGCCGAAGCCGCTGGCGCCAAGCGCCAGAATGTCATCGTTGCCCGGCGTGTTTTCGCGCGTCATGCCGGAGCGTGGCCCGGCCGCCTCCCAGTAGTAGCGAAAGGAGGCCCGCTGCACCATGCTGAGCAGTTCGTCGTCATTGAGGGGGTGCGTAGCAGCGTTCGCGATAGCAGAGGGTCCCGACTCCCGCAGCGATGACGTGCGCGCGGTGACGCGATAGCGCGCAGCGGTATGGTCATTGCCCAGAAAATCGCAAAAGCGATTGACGCCGGGGCGCTGCACGCCAATCGCTTGAAATGGACCCCCGCCGAGCGAGCGGTAGATGACATATTGTGCAAGCTGCGGATCGTCCGCCGCCGCCCAGTGGATGTCAATATGGCGGTCATAGCCCGTTGCCACTATGTGCTGCGGAGTGGGTGGTGCCGTCTCCTTCGCTGGCGGATCATCCTCAATCCGAATGTCGTCGATCAGCAGGGTATGCATCCTGCCATCGGCCGCGCCTTGCGTGAAGATCAGCGCATTCATGCGGTGGGGATCGAGCCGGTGCAGGGAAGCGGTCTGAAAGGCCGCCAGCGGAATGCGCAGGCGCACCCATCGTGCTGCCGGCACATCGTGCGCGAAAGGGCCAATCGCGAGCGGTGCGCTGAAGTTTCCTGCCGTGTCGCGAATCGCCAGCCGTGGCAGAGCGTCAGCCGGAACCAGAGCGGCACTGCGTACCCACAGCCACAAGTTATCTCCGGGGAATTCAACAGTCCGATTGCGCCACTCATACAGCCGCAGTTCGGCGGACCATCCTCCGTTGCGCGCGGATAGCCACTGCAGTTGCAGGGAGTTTGGCCCGCTGATGAAGGCATCCGTCGCAACAGGCAGGCGGCCGTTCCGCAGCGTCAGCGTGCTGGGGCGGCTGACGCTGCCGCGGGAGTAAAAATAGTTGCCGGGCGACAGGCTGTTCTCAAAGAAGACCTGCCGGGAGTAGTTTTGGTCGGCGTGCGCGGGCTGTGCCACGGCCACGCAAAGCAGAGCGGCGAGCAAGACCGCAAATTGGCGGACGCAGAAAAAGCTGATTGGCTTGGAGACAGAGTTGGTACGCATCTCATTCCTTGTGACGGGTTCGGGAGCCGAGAAGAGAGCGGAAGATTCGTGGCATCTATCGCGCTTTGTACGCGCGCAGCAGCCAGTGTACGCCCAGGTCCTGCAGGAGTTGCGGGAGGGCAAAAAACGCAGCCATTGGATGTGGTTCGTTTTCCCGCAGCTGGCTGGCCTCGGCTCCAGCGATATGGCGCACCGGTACGCAATCTCCGGCCTGGATGAAGCGCAGGCCTATCTGCGGCACCCGGTACTGGGCGCGCGACTGCGGGAGTGTACCAGCGCGGTGCTGGCGCTGGAGGGCCGCTCTCTCGAGGAGATTTTCGGCTACCCGGACGACCTGAAGTTCAGCTCCTCAATGACACTGTTTGCTGAGGCCGCCGGTTCCAGGCCGATCCCAGCCGATGCGGTCTTTTCGGCAGCACTCGCGAAATATACGAAGCCCGACAGCAAAACGCTGGCGCTCCTGCAGGACTTGTCATAAGCCAAGCAGAAGCGCCAGGGTTGCCGTTGGGGACAGGCGGCTGCAGCAGCTACGCGCGCTTTGCCTCGCGCCGCTCCGCGGACTGGCTGCCCAGCGCCCGTTCTGCCTGGCGCGTGGTAATCAGTTCATCGGGTGTCCGCAGGACGCTGTAGAGGATGCCAGCAACGACGGCACCCAATAGTGGCGCGACGATAAACAGCCATAACTGCTGAATCGCCCAGCCGCCCACAAACACCGCCGGCCCGATGCTGCGCGCCGGATTGACGGACGTGTTCGTAATGGGAATGCCAACCAGATGGATCAGCGTCAGCACCAGGCCGATTGCCAGGCCGGCGAATCCGACGGGAGCCTTGACATCGGTAGCACCCAGCACCGTGAGGACCAGAAACATCGTCAGAATGACTTCTGCAAGAAAGGCAGCCTGCATGCCGAACTGGCCGGGCGAGTGGATGCCGAATCCGTTGGCGCCCAGGCCGCCGACCGAGGCGTCGTAGCCGCCAGGCACATCGCGCGCAATGGCCAGCACCAGACCTGCGGCCAGCACAGCGCCGATGACCTGCGCGATGACATACATTACGGAATCCTTCAGGCCGATCTTGCGCGCCAGCAGAACGCCGAGAGTCACTGCAGGGTTGATATGACATCCGGATATGGGGCCGATCGTGTACACCATGGCCAGCAGCGACAGGCCAAAGGCGAAGGCAACGCCGACATACCCAATATGGGCGCCGGCCAGCACTGCCGAGCCAACACCCCCGAAGACCAGAACAAACGTTCCGACCAATTCTGCAAAGTATTTCTTCATGCTGCAGGTCCCCTTTGCGAGCAAATAAGCCGGACTATACACCCCGCCGCAGCGGACGGCGGTAAAAAATCACGGCGTGGCCGGGGCCTGTGCTGCTTCTCCTGCCAGTGCCAGCTCCGCGGCGTGGGCCTGCATGGCGGCCAGGCAGAAGGCAATGTGGTCTTCGAGCGACACCTCCAGCTCAGCCGC
>JAJZCP010000263.1 GCA_021846065.1 Acidobacteriota bacterium | reverse complement strand
ATCGCGAATGCCGGAAACAGCGCAAAGGCAGGCAGCATCTCCATGCCATAGCGGGTGTTGTAGAACGCGTGCGGAAGCCATACAGGGATAAAAATCGGCACCGATCCGTAGGCGACCGAGTACGCATAGAATGGCACCGGCATCCAGAATAGAATCGCCGCAGGCAGCGCGCTGCCGCGAAAAACCCGCAGCGCATAGGCCGTTCCCGCCGCCGCCATCAGCAATAGCCAGCGTCCGCAGTAGGCCGGCGCGGCGCCCATCTTGGCGGACTTTACGTAATAGAGAAATGCCACCCAAACGTTATGCCAGCCGGGATACGGCGATGCCCCCGGCTTCGTGGTGCGCCGCGCAATCGCCATCGCGGAATAGGGACCGCGCAAGAAATCCAATGGGTCGCCATAGATGCGCCAGTTATAAGCGAGCCATGCAACGGGCGCGGCCAGCAGAAGAACCGTGCATAGAACGAAGACTTGACCATTTGCGCGTTCGCGCCACCAGCCGTGGCGCGCTGTCCAATATGCCGCCAGAATCCACGCGAGCGTGCCAAGAATCCAGCCGTCATAACGCGTGAAGACGGCTGCGACCAGCACCAGCGTGAGCTTGAACAAAGCGACGCGTGCATCCAGTGGGTCCTTTTTGCGCAATGCCGACTCAAAGGCTGTCAGATGGACGGCGCTCCAGATCATCAGCGCCAGGAACAGAGGCTCGGTCATCGCCGTGACCGACATGTAGAGCAGCCCCGGGTCCAGCGCGAATGCCAGAAATACAACTGCGGCAAAAAGCGGTCGCAACCATTGCCGCGCCAGTGAGTAGATGCCCACGCACGCCAGAACATAACTCGCCATTGATGGAATGGCCCCGGCCAAGCCGCTCTGCCACCAATCGGCGCGCTGCACAAACGGAAGCATCAACAGATGCGGCAGCGGAAGCCAGACGGAACCAAGCTGTCGAAAGCCTGGATTCAGCGAATCGAAAATGCGCCGCGCAATGTGCAGGTGCGCAACGGCATCGCCATACAGCAGAAGAAGATTGTGCCGCGCGCAGTAGATCAGCGAGCCGGTCACCAGCAGGACGGCCGCTGCCATGGCAAACTTCGTCTCTTCCCGCAGCGTAATTTGCGGGCGCTCCTCGCGGGCCTGTGCTGGATTTTTACGAATGGATTTATTCGGCATCGAGATGCGAAAGTTCACGGAAGCTGTTGAAGCGCTCCTCGATCTCTTCCCGAGTAAGGCGCTGCAGGCGCTCGGTGCCGAAACGCTCCACCGCGAAGGAACCCATGACACCGCCGTAGAACATGGCGCGCTTGAAAACCGCGGGCGTGAGCGAGGGCTGCGACGCAAGGTATCCGAAGAACCCTCCGGCAAAGGAATCTCCCGCGCCGGTCGGGTCAACAACTTCCGCCAGCGGCAGGGCGGGCGCGCGAAAGAAACGGTTGCTCACTCGCACTGGAAAAGATGCATCGCTGAAAAATGCCGTTGCCCCGTACTCACCATGTTTCACGATCAGTGTCTTGGGTCCCATCTCCATAATGCGTTCCGCGGCATGCACCAGGTTGTTTTCTTCGGCCAGCAGCTTGGCTTCGCCATCGTTGATCAGCAGCGCATCCAGTTCGTGCAGCGTCTCCAGCAGTTTCTCGCGATGGCCGGAGATCCAGTAGTTCATCGTATCGCCGCAAACCATCTTGACCCGCGGCATTTGCCTGCGCACCCGCAGTTGCAGCACGGGGTCGATGTTGGCGAGGAAAAGAAATTCGCTGTCGCGGTAGGCTTCGGGAATCTTCGGCTGAAAGCTTTCGAATACGTTCAAATCCGTCCGCAGCGTCTGTGCCTCATTCAGGTTGTCA
Organism: Acidobacteriota bacterium; assembly: GCA_021846065.1. The sequence continues at coordinate 922 of JAJZCP010000263.1, read as the reverse complement.
CGGTACTCGCCCGTCCAGTGGAAGCTTTTTCCGGGCGCGCGCTCGATCCCCTGCGTATCGATTCCGTATACCCGAAAAACTTCCTCATGCTCCGCGGTAAAGTCTTCCCCAACCACGCCGATCACGCGAACGGGGGTGAAGAAGCTCGCCGCCAGCGCGAAGTGCGTCGCCGCGCCGCCAAGGCAGCGATCGACCGTTCCATGGGGCGTGCAGATGCTGTCGAATGCTACGGAACCGACTACAAGGATGGACATGGCTGCAATGTTTTCCCTTACCTGAAATATGCCGATCGGCTGTTATTTGACTTGCAGCTTCTCGCTCGGCTGCACGTATTTTTCCAACAGCAGGCGCAGCTTTTGCCGCGTGACAAGCGAGATGACCGAGTGTTTGGTGATGATGGCGTCTTTCAATGCCGACTGGCAATGGCAGCTTCGTTTGGTAGGCAGAGCAGCGACCGCCGCATCCATCACCTGCAGCGCAGTCGCGTTGTTTTGGTTCAGCACATTCACGATCTGTTCGGTCGTGACTGAATCGTGGCCGGGATGCCAGCAATCGTAATCCGTCACCATGGCCAGCGTGCCATAACAGATCTCCGCCTCGCGCGCCAGTTTGGCCTCCTGCAAATTGGTCATGCCGATGACGTCCGCGCCCCAGGACCGATACAGGTTCGATTCCGCGCGAGTAGAAAACTGCGGGCCTTCCATGCATACGTACGTGCCGCCGCGCACCGCCGTCACGCCGTTGCTCTCGCAGGCAGCCTGCAACGTATCGCCAAGCTGGGCGCATACCGGGTCGGCCATGGAGATATGGGCGGCAATGTCGGGGCCGAAGAATGTGCTGCGCCTGGCATAGGTCCGGTCGATGAACTGGTCCGGCACAACGAAGGTCCCCGGCTTGTGCTCTTCTTTGAGCGAACCTACCG
>JAJZCP010000027.1 GCA_021846065.1 Acidobacteriota bacterium | reverse complement strand
CGGCGACGCGACTGCCGGGGTGGTCGGATATGGTTCGGGCAAGGCGCGCGAAGTTCCCCAGGCGATCCGCAAGGGGATTGAGTCGGCCAAAAAGAATCTGGTCCGGATCAATCTGACGGAGACGACAATTCCGCATCAGGTGCTGGGTCGGTATGGCTCCGGCCAGGTGCTGCTGAAGCCGGCTCCGGAAGGTACCGGCGTGATTGCCGGCGGCGCGGTGCGCGCCGTGATGACCTCGGCGGGGGTGCAGAACGTGTTGACCAAGAGCCTGGGCACGGCCAATCCCCACAACGTGATCAAAGCGACATTCGATGCGCTGGTGCAGCTTCGTGACCGCCAGGAAGTGGCCGCGATGCGTGGTAAGAGCGTAGAGGAGCTGTAAGACAATGACAACAAAAACAATGCGTATTCAGTACTACCGGTCGGCGATCTGCACTCCGGTCAAGCACAAAAAGATTGTGGCTGGGCTTGGATTTACGCGCCTGAACCAGATCGTGGAGCGGGTGGACAATCCTTCCGTGCGCGGCATGGTCAATGCCGTGCCGCATCTGGTCCGTATCGTCGAGCAGTAAGCCCGGCGAGCCGTCACGCGTCGAGCTGCAACGCGACGCACCGTTCCCTCCCGCGGCCTGAAACAGGTCGCAGGCAAACCAAACGCGAGTCGCCGGTGAAATCAGTCGGCGGCGCATGAGCGAGGAAATCATGGCAAAAAATCTTTCCAATCTGCGCGCCCCCAAGAAAGCCAATATCGGGCGCAAGCGTGTCGGACGCGGTATGGGTTCCGGCATGGGCAAGACCTCGACCCGCGGCCACAAAGGCCAGGGATCGCGCTCCGGCTCCAGCCTGATGCGCGGCTTTGAGGGTGGCCAGATGCCGCTGCATCGCCGCCTGCCCAAGCGCGGCTTCACCAACATCTTCCGCGTCGAGTACACGGTGATCAACCTGAACCGCATTGCCCAGGTCGCGGCGGAGAAGTCGGTTTCCACGATCGCGCTGGAAGATTACCGTCCGCTGGGACTGGCGAACAACCGCAAGGCGATGATCAAGATTCTGGGCAATGGCGAACTCACCGTGCCGATCACGATCACAGCGCACAAGTTTTCCCAGACCGCAATCGAGAAGATCGAAAAGGCCGGCGGCAAGGCGATTGCGCTGGAAGCGAAAGCGGCCGAGTAGCTGTTGCAGACAGGACGGGCCATGGCGCGATAGCATGGCCTTAGTCCCAAGTTGAAGTGATGGCCGTCAGGCCGCGGAGTGCAAGTTCTCAACATGCTGGAAAAATTCCTCAATATCTTCCGCGTTCCCGATCTGCGCAAGCGGGTCTTTTTCACGATGGGGTTGCTGGCCATCTATCGCCTGGGTGCGCAGTTTCCCACGCCCGGCGTCAACAGCAAGTTGCTGGACCAGTTCTTTCGCAGCCAGGGCGGCTCGGCGCTGGGACTGCTGGATATGTTCTCCGGCGGCAACCTGCGGCGGTTTACCATCTTTGCCCTGGGCATCATGCCGTATATCACGGCCTCGATCATCTTCCAGTTGCTCACGGTGGTCTATGAACCGCTGGCGCGCCTGCAAAAAGAGGGCGAGCTGGGGCGGCGCAAGATTACCCAGTGGACGCGTTATACCACGGTGGTTCTGGCCGCATTCCAGTCGATTGCCATTGCCTTTGGCCTCACCAGTCAGGGAATGGTGCTGATCTCCGGTCCATCGTTCATCCTGTTGACGGTGCTGACGCTGACCACCGGTTCCGCCTTCATCATGTGGCTGGGCGAACAGATCACCGAGCGCGGCATCGGCAACGGCATGAGTCTGCTGATCTTTGCCGGCATCGTCGTGGGGCTGCCGCGTGGCATCGCCGACCTGGTGGACAAGGTCCGCACGGATGCCTGGGGTGGATTCACCGGCTTTGCCATGATGCTGCTGCTGGCGGCGATGGCCGGGTTGGTGGCCTTCATTGTGTATGTGGAAAGCTCTGAGCGGCGCATTCCCGTCCAGTCAGCCCGACGCATTGTGGGTCGGCGCATGATGGGCGGTCTCAGCTCGCACCTGCCGCTCAAGGTGAACTCCGGCGGCGTGATGCCGGTCATCTTCGCCAGCTCGATTCTCTCGGTGCCGTTGCTCTTCAGCCAGGTCAGTTTTGTGCAGTCCAGCAAGTGGCTCTCAGCGGTGGTGGCCAACCTGCAACCCGGCGAGCCGTGGTACGAGCTGCTGTACATGGCCGCGATTGTCTTCTTCGCCTACTTTTACATCTCGATTGTCTTCCGTCCGGATGATATTGCCGACAATATGCGCAAGTCCGGCTCGTTCATTCCCGGCATTCGTCCCGGTCGCCGAACATCGGACTATATCAACGATATTCTGACGCGCATCACGCTGGTGGGCGCCGTTTACCTGATCCTGATCTCACTGGTGCCGACGTTCCTGATCTCTGGCTTCCACTTGAATCACTTGTGGCTGGTGGGCAACTTTTTTGAGCGGCTGCCGGCCTGGGTGACCAACGGCCTGCACATGAACTTCTACTTTGGCGGCACTTCGCTGCTGATCGTGGTCGGCGTGGCGATGGATACGGCGAATCAGATTGAATCGCAGCTCATCATGCGCCACTATGACGGATTCAGCGCGCGCTCGGGCCGCGTGCGAGGCAGGAAGACCTGGTAATGGCTGTCGAAACCTCCAGTGGGCCACAGTCGGGATCGCGGCTGGGCCATGCTTTGACGCCAGGACCGATTCTGTTGCTGGGCGCGCCCGGAGTCGGCAAAGGCACGCAGGCCAAGGAACTGATGCGCCTGTGGAAGATTCCGCAGATCTCGACCGGCGACCTGTTGCGCGCCAATGTGGCCCAGAGCACGGAGCTGGGGCGAGCTGCAAAAGAGATCATGCAGTGCGGCAATCTGGTTCCGGACGATCTGGTCAATCAGATGGTTGCGGTTCGGTTGACCGAGCCGGACACGCGCGAAGGCTTCATTCTCGATGGATTTCCGCGCACTCTGCCGCAGGCCAGTTGGCTGGATGCCAAGCTGGCGACGCGACCCGGAGCGTTGCCCATCGTTGCAGTGAGCCTGCAAGTGGACTATAATCAGTTACTGCGCCGGATTACGGGGCGTCGCAACTGCCCGGTCTGTCAGCGAATTTACAATGTGTATCTCCAGCCACCGCAGCGGGAAGGCCATTGCGACGTGGAAGGCGCGGAGCTGGTCCAGCGCGCGGACGATACGGAGATGTGTTTTCAGGGGCGAATCGCGAACTATCAGTCGCTCACGGCCCCTGTGATTGAGCATTATCGCGCGCTCGGGCGTTTTGCCCAGGTGAGCGGAGAGCGGGAAGTTGCAGCCGTGGCTGCGGAGATTGTTGGCGTTGTGGAACGGTTGCGCGGTCACGCCTGAGGCGTGCCGTGCATGCAGGCAGCAACCAGCCCGGAAAATCGAGTCAGTGGGCGGATTTTTGTGCGCACAGGGCAGCGGAAGAAGTAAAGCAAGGCAGTGAGCTTTGCGAGAACGGAAGCAGGAACGATTGGCGGTTATCCTTAAATCGGCGCGGGAGATTGAGCAGATGCGGCGCGCGGGCAGCGTGGTGCGTCAGGTGCTCAATGCCGTTCGCGACACGGTGCGTCCGGGTGCAACGACTCTCGATCTGGAGGCGGCTGCCGAGCAGAAGCTGGCCGAGTTGGGCGCGAAGGCGGCCTTCAAGGGCTATCACGGGTATCCGTGTGTTCTGTGTACCTCAGTGAATCACGAGGTGGTGCACGGGATTCCGTCGAAGAGTCGGGTGCTGCGCGAGGGTGATATCGTTTCGATCGACTGCGGCGCGATTGTCGATGGTTTTTATGGTGACGCGGCGATCACGGTGCCGGTGGGCAGCCGGATCGATGGGAAGACGCAGAAACTGCTGGAGGCGACCGAGTCTTCACTGGCGGCGGCGATCCAGGCAGTGCGACCGGGAGCGACGCTGGGCGACATTGGCGCAGCGGTGCAGGAAGTGGTCGAGGCGCAGGGATTCTCCGTGGTGCGGGATTTTGTGGGTCACGGGATTGGAACGCGCATGCACGAGGATCCGCAGGTGCCGAACTATGGCGAGCGCGGACGCGGGATGAAGCTGCGCGAGGGCATGGTGCTGGCGATTGAACCGATGGTCAACGCTGGCAAGGCAGCAGTGGAAGTGTTGGAAGATGGATGGACGGCGGTGACCTGTGACGGCAGCATGAGTGCTCACTTTGAGCATACGGTCGCGGTAACAGCCGACGGAGCGGCGATTTTAACCATTTGACGCCGACGGTGACGTTGGCAATTCACTAACCGAAGCGGGGCTTTGGGGAAGCGGAACAAGGTTTGTCGAAGGAAGATGCAATTGAAGTGATGGCGGTGGTGCTGGAGACTCTGCCCAACGCCATGTTCAAAGTGAAGCTGGAAAACGAGCATCAGGTTCTGGCGCACGTCTCAGGACGGATGCGCAAGAACTTCATTCGTATTTTGCCCGGAGACCGGGTGGCTGTGGAGCTGAGTCCGTACGATTTGAATCGTGGGCGCATCGTCTATCGTTACCGGTAAATCCCGGGCAAGCCTGCACGCAGAGGGCGGCAAAAAAGAAGTCTGCGGTCGAGAAGAGGATAATCATGAAGGTACGGGCGTCCGTCAAGAAGATTTGCGACAAGTGCAAGGTGATTCACCGCCGCGGTGTGGTGCGGGTCATCTGCGAGAACGCAAAGCACAAGCAGCGTCAGGGCTAATCCCCTGGCAGATGCGGAATCCTTCCGGCCCGGAGACGCCAATCTCCAGCGGGCCAGGGGCGAGTTAGCCGAAGTCAAGGCTTGCGAAGAACCCTGAAGGACGATCCGCCCAACCCGTGCGAGCCGGATGGAAGCCGGAGGCACACAACCCAAGCGCAAAGGAACCCCATGGCACGTATTGCTGGCGTCGATCTGCCCCGTCAAAAACAGGCAAGAATCGCGCTTACTTACATTTACGGCATCGGTAACCCTCGTGCGCTCAAGATTCTGGAGAAGGCGAGTGTGGACGCTTTCAAGAAGATTCAGGATCTGGGCGAAGACGAGCTGAACCGCATCCGTCAGGTGATCGAAGATGAAGGCAACATTGAAGGCGATCTCCGCAAGGATGTCGCGATGCACATCAAGCGCCTGATGGACATTCAAAGCTATCGCGGAACGCGCCACAAGCGCTCGCTGCCGGTCAACGGCCAGCGTACCCGCACCAACGCTCGCACCCGTAAAGGCCCGCGCAAGGGCACAGTAGCGGGCAAGAAGAAAGCGACCAAGTAATGGCAAAGCAGCAGCAGAACGCAGCCGCGAAAACCGGCAAGAACAAGAAGTTCCGCAAGCGTGAGCGAAAGAATGTGCCCCTTGGTCTGGTCTACATTCAAGCCACGTTCAACAACACCATTGTGACGATTACGGACCCGATGGGCAACACGATTAGCTGGAAGAGCGCCGGTTCGCTGGGCTTCCGTGGTTCGCGCAAGGGCACTCCCTTTGCCGCGCAGCAGGCAGCGCAGAACGCCGCCAACGCAGCGCGTGACCACGGTCTGCGCTCGGTGGATGTGCGCGTCTCGGGACCGGGTTCCGGTCGCGAGTCGGCGATTCGCGCGCTGGCCGCCGCTGGCATCGATGTGCGTTCCATCCGGGACGTGACGCCGATTCCGCACAACGGCTGCCGTCCGCCCAAGCGCCGTCGCGTCTGAGTGGTCAAAACTTCGCTGTGCCGCCGGTTTGTTTCACGGCTGAGCGGCACAGCCAACCGTAATCGCCCGCAAGGGCACTGGGCCGGGATGAAGCTGCCGCGCGGAAGCGCAAAGCGTAAACCGGCCGACATCTGAAGTCAGGAGAAAACATGGCACGTTACACCGGTCCCGTCTGTCGTCTTTGCCGTCGCGAAGGCACCAAGCTTTTTCTGAAGGGCACCAAATGCCTGAGCGACCGCTGCCCGCTGGAGAAGCGTAACTTTGCCCCGGGTCAGCATGGCCAGAGCCGCAAGGCAAAGGTGGTGGGCTATGGCCTGCAACTGCGCGAGAAACAGAAGGCGAAGCGCATCTATTTCACGCTGGAAACCCAGTTTCGCGCCTACTATGAGAAGGCGAACCGCGCCACGGGCGTGACGGGCGACCTGCTCATTCAGCAGCTTGAACGGCGACTGGACAATGTGGCCTTCCGTCTGGGCTTTGCCATCAGCCGTCGCCAGGCGCGCCAGATTGTGCGTCATGGCCACGTGGAAGTGAACGGACGCAAGGTGAACATTCCTTCGTTCCAGGTTTCGGTGGGCGACGTTGTCGCGATCCGTGAGAACGCGCGCAAGCTGGTGGTGGTCGAGTCGGCTCGCGATTACGCCGCCTCCAACCCGGTTCCTTCCTGGCTTCAGCCGGATTTTGCCAACCTCTCCGGCAAGGTGGTTTCCCTGCCGCGCCGCGACGAGGTGAATCTGCCGGTGAACGAGCAGCTCATCGTCGAGTTGTACTCGAAGTAAGATCGTGGCGGAGCGCCTTGTGCGCTCCGCCGCAGCTTGTTGTTCGCAGCACCCTGGTCGCTTGCAGCCTGAGCGTCCGGGCCATTCCAAACGAAGGAGAACTTGCGCGGCCGCCGCAAAATGCATCGCGACGCACCTGCCGCGCGGGAAAAGAGAAAGCATATGTTGTGGAGAGGATTTCAGAAACCGAAGCGTCTTGCAGTGGAATCGGAGACGCTGACCGAGAAATATGGCAAGTTCAGCGCGCAGCCCTTTGAGCGCGGCTTTGGCACCACCATCGGCAATGCTTTGCGGCGCACGCTGCTTAGCTCGATCGAGGGAGCTGCCGTGACGGCCGTGCGCATCGAAGACGTGCTGCACGAGTTCCAGTCGATTACCGGCGTTGTCGAGGACGCGACGGACATTATCCTGAATCTGAAGCAGGTTCCATTCAAGCTGAACGGCGAAGGCCCGAAGGCGCTGTATCTGCGCGCCGATCAGCCGGGTGTTGTGACCTCGGGCATGATCGAGGCAGACGGCGATGTGGAGATTCTGGACAAGGATGTCTATATTGCGACCGTCTCCGAAGGCGGCCATCTGGACATGGAGATGCGTCTGAAGCGCGGGCGCGGCTATGTTTCGGCGGACAAGAACTACGACTCCGATCTTGGTATTGGTTTCATCCCGGTGGATTCGGTGCACTCGCCGGTGCGCCGTGTGAATTATCTTGTCGAGGCAGCGCGCCTGGGCCAGATCACCGACTACGACAAGCTGACTCTGGAGATATGGACCAACGGCGCTGTGGCTCCTGCGGATGCGCTGGGCCTGGCGGCAAAGCTGTTGAAGGATCACATGAGCATCTTCATCAACTTTGAGGAAGAGCTGGATGCCGAGGGTCATGGGGACGGCAGCGGACTGCTGCTGCGCAACGAGAACCTGAACCGTTCGGTGGAGGAGCTGGAGCTTTCCGTGCGCAGCTACAACTGCCTGAAGAACGCCAACATCCAGACGATCGCCGAGCTGATCCAGAAGACCGAAGCGGAGATGCTGAAGACCAAGAACTTTGGTCGCAAGAGCCTGAACGAGATCAAGGAAATCCTGGCGCAGATGGGCCTTTCGTTGGGCATGAGGATCGACGATCAGGGCAACGCGATTCCGGGACCGACGAGCATTCTGCCTTCGGCGGCGCTGGCGGCGGGCTTTGGTCGCTTCGACGACGAGGACGATCTGCTGGACTCCGTGGATCTGCAACTGGATACGGAGACGGAGAACTTCTAACTGCGGATTGGGCGGCTGCGGATGGGATCGGCAGCCGCTGCAAGTTGAGGGACGTGGGCAGATTGCCCTGTCCGCGATATCCGGAAAGAGATTCCGGGAAAAGAATCCGGAAAGATATTTGGGAAAGAGAGCAACACTATGCGCCATCGGAATGCAGGATACAAACTGGGACGCAACACGAGCCATCGTCGCGCGCTGCTGCGCAACCTGGTGACCTCGGTGATCGTCGAGGATCGCGTTGAAACCACTGTCGCCAAGGCCAAGGCTGTGCGGCCTCTGGTGGAAAAGATGATTACGCTGGGCAAGAAGGGCGATCTGCACGCACGCCGTCAGGCGCTGGCGTTTCTGATGACGGACGAGTCGGTGACGCGTCTGTTTGAGACGGTCGCGCCGCGTTATGGCGACCGGCAGGGCGGCTATCTGCGCATCGTCAAGGCTGGATTCCAGAAGGGCGATGGTGCCGAGAAGGCGTTCATCGAACTGTTGGGAGCCGAGAAGCAACTGGACGAAAAGCGGCAGAAGAGCGTGGACCGCAAGGCGAAGAAACGCGCCGAGCTGGAAGCCGAAATGGAAAAGCAGAAGGGCGAAGCGGGCGGCGAAGACGCCGCTGCGTAACGCTCTCAAGGCGACGGCGATACGCCCGCGGTTTTCTGCGGGAGATGTATCGCAGCCGCTTTGTTTCCGGATGGAATCTCAGGCTAAGGCGCAACTCTGCGCCTTAGCCTTTTCCGTATGTAGCGGCAGATCAGTCGTCCGGAGAATGATCGGCGCTCCCAGAAATGAACGGCGACGGCTGCGTGTTCAGGCGAAGGGCGAAAGCGGCAGGGTGGGCACGCCGCCGGCTTCGGTTGCTTCGTTGAGGACGGCGTTCAGGTGTTCCAGCACCTCATCGGTGCTCATGGTGAACATCTCGCGGCTGGGGTCGGCTCCGTCTTCAATGTTGGATTTCAGGTAATGTCCGGCGGTTTGCGCGGCAAGGGCATCGGTGATGATCTTGCCGGTGCGCTTCTTCTGCTCGACCCAGGCGTTGCAGGGCATGGCGATCCACATGGGTTTGCCGTTGACATCAAAGCGAATATCGACGGCGTCGGCGTGACGGGTGGCGATGGCGACGATGTTGGCCTTCCATCGGCAGTGCAGCTCGGCACCTGTCCAGCGATCGGTTACCTTGAAGTCCTCATACATACACTCAGCGTACCTGTTTGCCGGGATGGGCGGCAAGAGCGGCGGGCTGCAAAATGAAGACGTCTCAAAAAATGTGCAGCGCATTGAACATTTTCGGAAGACTTCCGATGAACTGAGCGTGAGGCGTGTTTCATGCAGGTTTCCGTTGAAGTCTCTCCACAGGTGCAGCGTCAGGCAGAGCAGCGCGGGATTGCCGTGGGCGATTTTTTGCGCCATCTGATCGAGGTTGGTCTGGCGTCGCTTGGTCCGGCAGGGCATGGCGGACCGGACCATCTGGGCAGTGCGATGGACCGCATCCGCGCGCTGCGTTTTGGGGAAGCGCTCAGCCCTGAACATCGCGACTGAACTCCCAGTGGAGCAGGACGCCGAGGGCAAGGTCGGCACCCCACTGCGCGGGATAGCGCTCGACTGGGTTCAGCAGCTCGTGGGTGAGGATCTGGTTCATGCGGCGCGTCAGCCCGTCTTTCAGGGTTTGGATGTCGTCCCGGCTGATCTGGTTGAGGTGCAGGCCGTCGAGGGAGTGGTCGATATCAACGGGCACGGCGGTGTAGTGGATGGGTCCGAGCTGGGGTCGGCCGTCTGTGTTGACGTCCGCGTTCAGTTGCCGGATGAGATTCTGCACCTGTTCGCGACCGCACTCGTAGTCGTGGCGGCGATAGCGTTCGTCGAAGAATCCAACGAAGGCAGCGATGCCAGCGCCGGCGAGCTTGCCGGGATCGATGACGACGCCGTAGATCTCCATGTAGTCAAGCTCGCTGAGGCCTGCGGATTTCTCCAGCAGGTGGATGCCGGAGAGCAGGGTTTGGCCGGCTTCGGACTGCGCGCCACCGACAAGCTGCAACTCGGCGGCGAACTGACGGCTGAGGCGTTCGGTGGCCTGGGCGCGAGATTCGTCGCTGGGCTGGGTGTTGTAGAGCAGGTCGAGCAGGGTTTCATGGCTGGCGCGTCGAGTGGCAAGCTGATCGGAGGCAATCTGGCCGGAGGCGATGGCCTGGGCAAGTTGTTGGGCCTGCGCATCAAGCTGTGCGACGCGGGTGTTGATGGTGTCGGCTTCGACCCAATCCTGGAACATGGCCTGGCCCATGTAAACCGATCCGATGCGGCCCAGAACGCGGACCATGTTGACGTTGTTTTCGTTCAGCGTGGGGTCGCTCTGGTCGCTCATGGGATTGGGTGAGACGAAGAGGTAAAAGCGGTTTTCGGAGTGCTGATGTCCGTCGGCGTCGTCCATGAGCTGCTTGGCCATGCCGAGGGGCTGATTCTGGAGGATGCCGCCGTCGGAGTAGTTGAAGGTGCGGCTGCCGTCGGTCCATCCCAGGGGCTTGTCGGCGGCGTAGTCGGCGAGGGTGCGGGTGAGGTCTTTGGTGCGGAAGGCGACAGGAAAAGCGCCGCTGGCGACGGCCGCGGCGGCAACGTCCTTCCAGGTGGCCAGGGTGCGGTCTGAGCGCGTGAGAGTGCGCCGGATGGAGTCTTCAAAGCGGGTGTAGAGAAACTCGCCGCCACCGATCATGGGCAGGCCGTAGTTGACTCCGGTGAGGTTGGTGAGCGCCATGCCGAGGCGGATTTCGCCGGTGAGAGGATGAATGGCTGCGTGTGGGCCGTGATCGACGATCTCGTCATTTTGAACGTCGCTGAGCAGCTTTTCGCGAGCGATGGTCTCAATCAACTGCGAGGAGAGCAGCGAAAGCAGGGCAGGATCGCCGCCGTCGGCGATAGGCGCATCCGTGGTATCGAGCAGGTCGGCGAGGGTGATGCGCTGCACCCAGGTTTCGTAGAGAGGGTTGTTCCAGGGCGCTGGATTGCCCAGGGTATCGACAAAGGACGGTCCGTCGAAGAGCAGTTTTTGGGTGAGGATGGTGGCCGTCATGCCGCCGGCAGAGGCTCCGGTGAGTACATCCAGATAGATGGGTTGTCCGTCCTGGTCCTGCTCGACTTTGAGGTTGTGCTGGCGAATGGCCTCCAGCAGTTCATAGAGCGCTCCGGCTTCGTAGCTTCCCAGTGAAACGGCTCCGGCGATGGTGATGGCGAGGCGCTTGAAGGGACCGATGGGCATGCTGAATATCTCCTGTGTGGGTCTGGCTGTCGAAGCGTGAAAACAGCTCAAACGAGCGCAGCTTTCCGGGCTGCGGTCCACTTTACCCTAAAGACACATTATTGGATGCAGGAGATTCAATGGGGCTGTGCGGCGGCCAGGCGAGCGAGCCGGATGAAATCGCGGACGCGCTGGTGGTCTTTGATGCCGGGGCGCGCTTCGACGCCGCTGGCCACATCGACGCCCCAGGGGCGAAGCAGCATGATGGCTTCGGCGACGTTCTCTGGCTTGATGCCGCCGGCGGCGATCAGGCGAGGTTTTTCCTGTCCGGAAAAGATGCTTTGCGCGGCTTGCTGCCAGTCGAAGGCGACGCCGGTTCCGCCGACGATGTTGCCGATGCGGGTGTCGATGAGGACAGCATCGGTGACGCCATCGGCAGCGATGGCAGCCATCTGCGCGGCAGCGTGGGGGCCGTAGTGGACGACGCGGAGGATGCGCAGATGGGCGCCAAAACGCGCGCGGAGGAAGTGAGCGGATTCTGACTGGGATGGATCGGCGTCGCGATGCAACTGGACGCCGGTCAGGCGGCAGCGGTCCACGATGGTGGCAATTTCGTCGTCCGCGGTTTGCACGAAGACGCCGATGGATTCAACGCGACTGGGAAGCAAGGGAGTGATTGCGGCGACTGTCTCTATCTTTGCCTGACGCGGACTGGGAGCAAAGACAAACCCGACGGCATCGGCACCGGCCTCGGCGGCGGCCAGAGCGTCTTCGATGCGGGTGTTGCCGCAGATTTTGATCCAGAGGCTCATCGCGGCAGGCTCATGGCAGCAACATTCATGGCAGAAGGGATTCCGCCTGGGCGAGCAGCGCGGCAAGCGCAGCACCGGGGTCGTCGGCGCGCATGAGGCTTTCGCCGATGAGAAAAGCGTCGAATCCGGCACGGCGAAGCTGGGCAATCTCCGCGCCGCTGGCGATGCCGCTTTCGGCCACGCGCACGACGCTGGAGGGGATGAGCTGGACGAGATGGAGTGAGGTTTCGAGGCGGACCTCGAAGGTGCGCAGGTCGCGGTTGTTGACGCCGATGGCATCGGGCGGCTCGGACATGGCCAGCACGCGCTCCAACTCGGCGCGGTCGTGGACCTCGGCAAGAACATCGAGTCCAGCGGCGTGAGCAGCGCGGGCCAGGGTGAGAAGCGTGGCGTCATCGAGTGCGGCGGCGATGAGCAGGATGGCATCGGCGGCGTGAGCGCGGGCTTCGACGATCTGGTAAGGATCGAGCATGAAGTCCTTGCGCAGGCAGGGCAGGGTGGTGTTGGCAGAGGCGATCTCCAGATTGCGCAGATTGCCCTGGAAATACGGTTCGTCGGTGAGGACGGAAAGCGCGGCTGCTCCGCCGGAGGCATAACGCGCAGCTAGCCAGGCTGGGTCAAAATCTTCTCGAATCAGACCTTTGGATGGCGATGCTTTTTTGATCTCCGCGATGATGGCCT
>JAJZCP010000262.1 GCA_021846065.1 Acidobacteriota bacterium | reverse complement strand
GGCCGTGTGCCCCGTTGCCTTTGTAGGCCTCTTCCGGATGCAGCACCCACTGCGTCACACCGGTCTGCGCTCCGATAATGGCAAGATTGCCCAGCGTTGACGGCCCGGTGACGAGCTGGAAGATGTGATCGTAAAGCGCGAAGCGATTGGCGTAGCGCCACAGCAGCGGAATCGTGTCACAGTCCTCGTGGGCCATCGTCAGCTCGCCAAACTGCCGCGCTGCCAGCGACGGATGAGCCAGCGGACTGACGCGGTGTTCTTCCACCATGGCAAAGCGGTCCATCTGCGGGACACCGTTCTGAATGTCCTCCTTGGCGACGATCGCCGGGTGGGAGTGATCGACATCGTCGGTATCCGCGGCAAACTGCTCCGGACCAATGCGAAAGGGATGAATCGTGCCGGTCGAACCATCCGTATTCAGCAGCGGCTGGTAAAAGCCTGGCGTCTGGCTGGCGGGATGGCTGAAGATTCCCTCCGCACCGGGGAACGTGCCGAAGTAGGAATCGAAGGAGCGGTTTTCCTGATAGATGACGAAGATGTAGCGAATCTTCTGCCGTAGCCTTTCCTGCAGACTGGGCATTGGCGCAACGCTTCCGTGGCGCGCTGGCGCGGCAGATAAGGCGACCGGCCCCAGCAGCGTGGCGCAAAAGGCGGCGAGAAGCGGCATCCTGTTTCGTATTGGCATGGCTGCCGAGAATTCTAGTGGAGCCCATCCTGCAGAATTACGCCATGCCCGGTAAATTTTTTGTGCCTTCAGGCTTCGTGCGCGGGCGGGACATCTGCAAGCCCTGCACCGGTTGCCCGCATCCTAGCCAATGACGAACGACTGAAGGAGCCGACGGCTTGCCTTTCTCTTTTCGAACTCAGCCCCATAAATCTCCCGCATGGCTGCGGGTCTGCGCCGGCGCAGGCGTTGCGTCGGCCGCGCTCTATACGGCAAAGGTGCTCATCAACCTCTTCGGCCCTTCGCTGCCCTACACACTGTCGGGGTGTCCCGGTGGTTCAGCGGAATCACAGGAGTTTCTGGAATTTCTAAGCACCGTGACCAATGCGCCTGTCCGTAAAGCCACGTTCCAGCTACTGACGAACGGGCCGGAGTTCTACCCGGCTGAGCTGGAAGCACTCCGCAGTGCGGCGCACAACATCAACATGGAGTTCTACACGTGGAAGCCCGGCCGCGTGTCAGACGCGTTTCTCTCCGTGCTGGTGGAGCGTGCCCGCGCCGGCGTGCACGTCCGTATCCTGGTCGATGCCATTGGCAGTTATCGCACGCCGCGGTCCATGTTTCAGCCGCTGCTGGACGCCGGCGGCCAGATGTTCTGGTATCACCCGCTGCGCTGGAACACGTGGCAGTTTGCGAACAACCGCAGCCATCGCAAGTTGATCGTCATCGACAGCTGCGTGGCCTTCGCCGGCGGCGCGGGCATTGCCGACCACTGGATGGAGCCGACGCCCGGCGGCCCACGCTGGCGCGATTCCATGTTTCACATTCAGGGGGAGGCGATCTGTGGCCTGATCTCCATATTTGCCGAAAACTGGCTGGAGGCCTCGGGCGCGATCCTGAGCGATCCGCAGCAGTTCAAAGCGCCTGCAGCAACGGGCGATCATCAGGCCCTGGTCGTCCAGAGCACGCCGGCCGGCGGCGGCACAACGGCGCGCATCCTCTTTCAGGCTCTGCTGAAAAGCGCGCGCAAAACCATCGACATCACCACGCCGTACTTTTTACCCAGCCACAGTGCGCGCGCCGCGCTGATTGAAGCGGCGCAGGAGCGCGGCGTCAAGGTTCGCATCGTGGTCGCGGGCCCGCATATTGACCATCCCATGGTGCGGCGTGCCAGTCGTCACAGCAGCCGTCATCTGCTGCGGGCCGGGGCGGAGATCTACGAGTATCAGCCGTCCATGATTCACGCCAAGCTGATGGTCGTCGACGGCCTCTGGTGCGTCTTCGGCTCCACCAACTTTGACCATCGCTCCTTCGCGCTGAATGATGAGCTGAATGTGGCCACGCGGAATCCGGAGCTGGCACGGCGAATGATGCACGATTTTGCGCAGGACCTGGAGAACAGCAAAAAACTCACCCTGGAGATGCTGGTGCCCCGCGGGCCGCTGGGGGTGCTGGAGCTGGCCAGTGGCGCACTGCTGGAGCGCGAGAGCTAGAGGAGCGCCAAACCCAGCGCGCCGTCTGCCTTCTTGTAAAGAAAGAGATGCAACCCAAGCGAGTGCGTGTGGGACCAGGATGGACCGCTCGGGTTTGCCCGTTTCAACCAGCATCCCCGATGGAACGAGCCTCGCCAGGGCGCAATCTTCCCCAACCCTTCATGGCCCGTCGCCAATTTTCAGGACGCTGATCTGCCCGTTACGCTCAAGGATGGCATAGTCGATCTCTTCCATTCCGCGCAAGTCTTTTGTCCGCGCCACAGCCAGAACATCCTCGGGCGCAAGCCTCATGCGACGCATTGCCTCCTGCTGCCACTCGCCACGCCGGTAGAGCACGATCGGTACGCCGTCGACAATGCGGCCCAGAACCGGCCAGCGGTTGCGTGCATAGGAAAGCGACCGGTGCAGCAGACCGATGATAACCACGGCGAAGGTTGAGTTGGTGACGGATCGGTCATTGCCCATGGTGGAGGCGATGATGACGCCTCCCATCAGGAACACCAGCACAAACTCAAACAGTGTCATCTGCGAGCCTGGCCGCCGCGTCAAAAAACGGATGGTCGCCAGCAGGATGAAATATCCGAGAACCGCGTGAACCAAGGTGGGCATAGCGTCAGGGAAGGACC
>JAJZCP010000261.1 GCA_021846065.1 Acidobacteriota bacterium | reverse complement strand
CCCAGTCGTTCTCCATCCGCACCCAGCAGCGGTTCGGCAGCAAGCGACATCTTCCCCGGCATGCGCGTTCGATCCCTTGTTTCCCAGCGCTCGTCCAGTTCGATCCAGCAATGCGCGCCATGCAAACGAAACGAGACCAGACCGATGGTTGCATCCAGAATCGTTCCCAGTGACTGCCCTCGGCTAATCATCTCCAGAATCTCGCCGCGTCGTTGCTCATACAAAGCAAATCTTCTCTGGCTCGCTGTCTCTTCATGGCTCTTTTGCTCCAGCACAAGCGTCTGCTGCCTCACTCTGCGTCCCAGCAAGGCTACCCACGCAACAGCAGTCAGAATCAGGAATCCAAGCCCGGCAATCAGCCACATCAGCCGCTGAAACGTCCACCACGACGGCAACTCCTCCAGCGCTACATCTTCTGGCGTGCGCATCCGCACATCGAACCACATCCGGTCCCGCCAGTGGTTGCCGTTGTCCACAAAGCAGACTCCGGTTACCCGCACCCGACTGCCTACCTCCACTTCATCGCTTTTCCCGTGCGTCGCACCTGCCGAGCTTTGCCGCAGTGTTGCGGAAAACAGATGGTCGCCCGTGCGCAGCACATACATCGTCACGCGCGCATCCTTCACTTCAGCGACGACATATCCCTCCATGGACACCAGATCCAGCGCATACCGCCCCGCCGAAGCATCGTCCCAGCTAATCTCCCGCGGCTGCACTTCTGCTTGAGCCTGATTCCCAGGTGCACGTCGCAGTTGTCCGTCAACCATCCGCAGCGTCACCTGATCCAGATGCGGAAATCCCGTCGCCTCCACAGCATCTCCGACATGCAGCGGCAACCGCGATTGCGTCTCAATCATGAGTGAATCGCTTCCATTCTGCACCACAGCCAGTGCTCCTGGCTCAAAATACGTCAGCACTCCTGCAACTCTTACTCGTCCGCTCCTGTTTTCGTCCCGGTAGCTGAATCCTGTTTCGCGCAGCGGCGTCAGCGGCAGTGACCACACGCTCTGCTTTGCCGCATGCACCACCTCCAGTTGCCTGGGTGAACCCACGTCCACCCAGACTCCCGTGAACTGCATCTTGCTGTCAAAGGCACCGCTCGCCGTTCCGTTCACGCGGATTTCAGCTCCCAACAGCGCATCCCGGGACAGTCCATCCGGATGCGGCACCACCACCTGAATCACCCCTCCGCTCATCTCAACCGTCAGCAGCAGCGCCGGATGCGGCTGCTCATCATCGTAGGCAGCCGCAAGCACCTGCCCGCTCACCGTCACAAATCGGCAATCCAATTCCGCATGCATCAGGTCACTGAAACTCGCCACCACCGGCTTCGGCAGCGAGCCGTGCCCCAGCAACTTGACCGCCTGCGCCATCACAATCGGGCGAAAGCTGTCTGTTGTCGTGCCAGTCACACGCACCCGGTCCCCCGGCTCCAGCCCGATATCGTGCGGATAACTCACATACAGCCCGATTGTTCCATCCTGCAGAAAAAGCGAGGAATCGCGCGGACGCGCATAGGTCACTGTCCCGGTAATCTCCACTGGAAGGTGGACTGCTGCCGCGCTGTTGCTCAGCGATGTCACCTGCTCCAGTCGTGTCAGCGGCTGTGGCGCAGCCATCCCGCGGGGCGCAAACATTGCCAGCCCGGCGGCGATCCAGGCCCCGGTCTTCCAGCCGCTGCAGCGCCGAGCGCTTCTCTCACTCCGGGTTCGCGGGAATACGCAAAGCTTCGGCGCACGCATCGGGCTACAGCTCATCTCCAATCCTGTGTTATCGGCATCTTTTGCATTTCATACAACGATTTCGGACGTTCTGCCGATTGAAAACCATCTTATTCCACTTTTTTCCATGCCGGAACCCACATTCGCTCCATCCCGACTGTCGCGATCTGGCGATCGAGCCGCCACTCCCTGTCCAATCCCTCATCCGGTCTGCTCTAATAACCTGTTGGCATATCCTCCAGCCACGTTTTTTATCGGAGTCACTGCATGTCCACCTCGACAGAAACTTCCGCTCATCGCACCGGCACTCAGACCCGCCCCACGCGCCATGTCGGCGTTCTCGGCGTTCCCATCGATCTCGGTGCCAGCCGACGCGGCGTCGATATGGGGCCGTCCGCCGTTCGCGTCGCCGGCCTGGATGCGCGTCTGGCCGCGCTTGGCCACACCGTCTCCGACTCCGGCAACATCGCCGTCGAAATCGCAGAAACCCAGCACTTCGGCAGCCGCAACGCACATTATCTGGACGAGATCGCCGATACCTGCACGCGCAGCGCCTCGGTCATTCTCGATATCCTCGCCGCCGGTCGCACGCCGCTGGTCCTCGGCGGCGACCACTCCATGGCCGCAGGCACCGTCAGCGGCGTCTCGGAGTTCTTCCGCCGCACAGGTGAACGCATCGGCCTGCTCTGGCTCGATGCGCACTCCGACATCAACACCCCGGAGACCTCACCCTCGGGCAACGTCCACGGCATGCCGCTCGCGGCCCTGCTCGGTCTTGGCCCCGCGCCGCTGGGAACCATCTTCCACTCCGAGCCAAAAATTGCCCCGGAGAACACCGTCCTCATCGGCATCCGCGATGTCGATCACGCCGAAAGCGACAATCTCCGTCGCGCCGGGGTACGCGTCTTCACTATGCGCGACATCGACGAGCGCGGCTTGCGCGCCGTCATGGAGGAAGCCTTGCGTCTGGTCTCGAACGGCACAGTCGGCTTCCACGTCTCGCTCGATATGGACTGGATCGACCCGGAAGACGCGCCCGGCGTCGGCACGCCCGTCCGCGGCG
>JAJZCP010000260.1 GCA_021846065.1 Acidobacteriota bacterium | reverse complement strand
AGGATTTGACGGTGGCCAGGACAAATTTGCAACTGCAACAGTTGCTAATGAAAAATGCCCTGACGAAAAACCTGGACGACCCGTTATTGGTGGCGATGCCGGTGGTCCCGACCTCGCAAATACGCATGAACGATACATTGGCGCAGACGCAGATACAAGACCTGGTCGCCGAGGCGATGCGGAACAGGCCGGAGCTTGCGGAGTCGGAAATCGACCTGAAAAACCATCGAATCACGTTAAAGACAGCGAGAAACGCCCTGCTGCCGACAGTGAACATGGTCGCCTATTATGCGGGAAATGCGCTAGGTGGCCAGCTCAATCCAAACTACGGCGCTGGGTTTTCCTCGGGAACATTGCCGCCCAACGTTTCTGTCCAGCCGACTGGGTTCGGCGGCGTGCTCCAGAATGCGTTCAACAACAGCGGGCAGGAATATTTTGTCGGCGGGCAGCTTCTGATACCGATTCGGAACCGCGTCGCGAAGGCCGACCAATATCGCGCGGAGTTGGAATTTCGGCAATCGCAACTGTATCAGCAGGAGACGCGCAAGCAGGTGCTGATTGAAGTGGAGAACGCGCAGTACGCGCTGGAACAGGGCCGGGCGCGGGTAGACTCCGCGACCAAGGCGCGCGACCTGGCGCAGAAGACCTTTGGCATCATGCAACAGGAGCAGAAGTTGGGTGCCGGGTCCACATTTCAGACGCTCTCCGCGCAACACGACCTTGCTGTGGCGGAGTCCGACCTGGTGGGCGCGATGACCGCTTACGAAAAGGCGCGGGTGCAACTGGATCTGGCGACTGGTATGACGCTGGAGCATCACCATATCTCGATGGACGATGCGCGGACTGGGGTCGTCCCTCGCCCGTAGGAGGCGGGCGCGCGGCGCGCAACACGCGAAGCGGCGATACTGTAAGACGAGGTACCGATATGGCGGAACAACCCGTGCTTCTTGATCGGAATCCGGCCCCGACCGCGTCCCTGCCCAGGGTGCTGGCGGCCGATGACCAGCCGCAAATTCTAGAAGCGCTGGCATTATTGCTCCAGCCGGCAGGCTTCCGCGTGGATGCTGTCGGTTCTCCGGAAGCGGCGCTGCACGCGCTTCGCAATCAATCCTACGATGCCCTGCTGATGGATTTGAACTACACCCGCGACACCACCTCCGGCCATGAAGGAATGGATCTGCTGCGGCAAGTGTTGGAGATCGATTCGCAGCTTCCCGTCATTGTCATGACAGCCTGGGCCAGCGTGGACCTTGCCGTGGAAGCAATGCGCCGCGGCGCGCGAGACTTTATTGCGAAGCCATGGGAAAATGCGAGATTGCTGACGGTCGTGCAAAACCAGGTCACGCTCTATCGAATCTTGCGCCGCGCACAACTGCTGGAGGCTGAAAATCAACTGCTGCGGGCGACCGGCAGACCGGAGATGATCGCCGGTTCCGCAGCCATGCAGCCCGTTCTGGATGCGATGGCCCGGGTTGGCCCATCGGACGCGAATGTTCTGATCACCGGCGAGCACGGCACCGGAAAAGAGATCGTCGCGCACACCCTGCATGCGCTGTCTGCGCGTGCCGATCAGCCATGGATTGCCGTCAACACCGGCGCGCTCTCCGAGGGCGTATTTGAAAGCGAACTCTTCGGCCACGTGAAAGGTGCGTTCACCGATGCGCGCGCGGACCGCATTGGGCGCTTTGAACTCGCCGACAAAGGCACCCTGTTTCTGGATGAGATTGCGAACATCCCGCTGCGTCAGCAGGCAAAACTGTTGCGAGTGCTGGAGGCGGGAGAGTTGGAACGAGTTGGCTCCTCACGCACGCGAAAAGTCGATGTCCGTGTACTGTCCGCCACCAATACAGACCTGGCCCAGGAGTCGGAGCAAGGCCGCTTCCGTCCGGATTTGCTGTTTCGGCTGAACACAGTGGAGATTCATCTGCCTCCGCTTCGCGAGCGGCGCGAAGACATCCCGGCATTGGCGGCGCATTTTCTCGCGCGGTATGCGGCGCGCTATCGCAAATCCATTGAAGGCTTCGACCCCTCCGCGTTGCAGTTGCTCATCGATCATCCCTGGCCGGGCAACGTGCGCGAGCTGGAACATACCATGGAACGCGCCGTGTTGATGAGTCGCGGCAGCCGTATTCTGGCGACGGATTTGAATCTTCAATCCGGTCGCAGTTCCAACTCGATCGACGAAATGAGCCTGGAAGCGGTGGAGAATGTTTTGATCCGCAAGGCCCTGGCGCGGCACTCTCGCAATGTCAGCCAGGCTGCGGAAGCGCTCGGCCTCAGTCGAGGGGCGCTCTACCGGCGGATGGAAAAGTATGGCATCTAGCGCCGCAAAACGTGTACGCTCCTCCGCGTCTGCATGGTCGCGTCCCGCCATCGGATTTAGAATTCCGCGTCTTCGATTTGAGGTGCGCCTGGCTGCGCTTCTCGTGTTGTTCGCTCTCCCCGCCCTCATCCTCGGCTCTGCCGCCTTGGTCCTATGGCATGCATCGATACTGGTCTGGCTTTGCGCTCTCGCGGCCCTTATCATTCTGCTGGCATCGCTGGGTTCGGCGGTGTTTCGCCATATCGTTCGGCCATTGCAGACGCTCTCGAATGTCGTCGCAGCGTTGCGCGAAAATGAATATTCCTTTCGCGCCCGCGAGATCGGCCAGGGAGATGCCCTGGGCGATCTGGCCGCGCAGATCAATGAGCTGGCCGGCGATCTTCGCCTGCGCCGGCACCGCGAATCGGAGACGTTTGCATTGTTGGAGCGCGTCGTTGAGAGCATGGATCTTCCCATATTCGCTTTCAACG
>JAJZCP010000259.1 GCA_021846065.1 Acidobacteriota bacterium | reverse complement strand
CCGCTCCGAAATGCACCGCAGTATGCAGCTTGCGCAGTTCCTCATCAATGTTGGAGGCGACGGCGGAGTTGCCGATGTTGGCATTGATTTTGCAGAGTGAGGCAACGCCAATGGCCATCGGCTCCAGTTCGGGATGGTTGACGTTGGCCGGAATAATCATGCGTCCGGCAGCAACCTCATCACGAATCAGAGAGGCTTCCAGCTTTTCGCGCCGGGCGATGTAGGCCATCTCCTCCGTGATCTTTCCCTGGCGCGCGAAGTGCATCTGCGACAGGTTCCGATCGCCGGTGCGCGCGGCTTCCTCACGGCGCTTGACGATCCACTCCGCGCGGGGCTTGGGAACGGCGCTGCCGTTGGCGTTGGGCGAACTGGATGTGTGGGTGCCGTTGCTGGACGTGCTCATGATTCAAACCTCTGCGGATCGAAATCCTACTCGTGTATTGGAAGAACTGTGCAGATGGGCTGCAAGGCTGATTATACGCCGCAGCGATCGACACTTTTGCAGTCAGCAACACAGCACACACGGCAGTATACTGGAGCGGAAGGAACCAGCAGCAATGCAAAGCCAGCAAAAACCCGCCGCAAAAATCTTCGTCGCCGTTGTCATTATTCTGGCAACGATTGCCTACCTGGCCATTAGCGGCGTGCGCGCCAACAAAAGCTACTACGTAACCATCGCCGAGTTGCAAGGCATGGGCAATAAAGCCTACACGCGCCACCTGCGCGTGGCGGGCAACGTGCAACCCGGCTCCATTGCCAAGGACGGAGCGCAGATGCGCTTTGTTCTGATCGAGCAAGGGCACACACTCGCCGTGCATTACACCGGCATGGAGCCGCCGCCGGACACTTTCAAGGACAATGCACAAGCGCTGGCCATTGGCACGTTTGGCCGCGATGGCGTCTTCCACGCCACGCAGATTCAGGCCAAGTGCGCATCGAAGTACGCGCCTGCGCAGCCCAAGACCGCAGCCCTGGCCACGCCGCAACCGGCATCGGCTGCCATGCCCGCCTCCAGTGCCAACTAACGCCACTGCGGTCAAACTCGAATCCGTCTCCAAGCTCTATGGGAGCTTTGCAGCGCTGCGCAAAATTACGGCGCAGTTCCCTGTTGGCCAGTGCTGTGTGATTCTGGGCGAAAATGGTGCCGGCAAATCTACATTGCTGCGCGTGATTGCGGGCCTGCTGCATCCAACGCTGGGCGCAGTGCAGGTGTTGGGAGCCAATGAGCCGCAAAATGTGCGCGACAAAATTGGTTATCTCAGCCACGCCTCCATGCTGTATGACGAACTCAGCGCGATGGAAAATCTGCGGTACTTTTCCGCACTGAGCGCGGATTCGAAGACAATGCCGCCCGCGGATGCGCTGCGGCTGGTGGGCTTGGAGCCGGAGTTGGCTCGCCCCGTGGGCCAGTATTCGCAAGGTATGCGCCAACGCGCTGCGCTGGCGCGCGTGTTGCTGTTGCTGCCGGAATTATTGCTGCTGGATGAGCCATTCTCCAACATTGACGCGGCCAGCGTGGAGCAGATGCAGCGCGTGTTGCTCTCGCTGCGCAGCCAGGGAAGCACGATTCTGCTCACCACGCATCAGCCGGAATTGGCGCGACCGCTGGCGGATCGCTATTGCCACATGCGGCAAGGCGCGATTGCAAGCTGGAGCGAAGGGAGCGCGGCATGAGCTACGCGCGCATCGTCTGGGCACATCTGCGCAAGGATTTGCGGTTGGAGTGGCGCTCGAAAGATGCCATCAACGGCATGCTATTTTTTTCGCTGCTGGTGGTGGTGCTCTTCAGCTTTGCCTTTGATCCCACGACGGCGGTCTCGCGGCAGATTGCGGGCGGCATTCTGTGGGTCGCGCTGTTGTTTGCCACCGTGACCGCGCTGAACCAGACCTGGACGCGCGAGCTACGCAACTCCGTACTGGACGCACAGCGCATGGCTCCGGCTGCACCCAGCGCGCTGTTTTTGGCCAAGGTGCTGGCAAATTTTCTCTTTGTCGCCGCGGTGCAGGTGATCCTCGCGCCGGTGTTCATCATCTTTTACAACCTGCGCGCTCTGGGCCAGGGCTGGCTGCTGTGGATTGTGCTGCCGCTGGGCACACTGGCACTGGTCATCAATGGAACTTTTTTTGGCGCGCTTTCGCTGCGCACCCGCAATCGAGAATTGCTGCTGCCGTTGATTCTCTTCCCCATTTCGATTCCCGCCGTGCTGGCGATGGTCGAGGCCACCACAGCGATCCTAACGGGCGAGTCGGACCCCGGCCTGTGGATCCGCTTGCTCGCTGGCTACGACATCATTTTTACGACCATCAGCCTGCTGCTCTTTGCCACGGTTTTGCACGCGGAGTGACCACCGTCACGCCAAGGCCCCTGCGCTTGGCGTAGACTAATCTTGCTTTGCCGCAGAGAAGATTTGTTATGAAACGACTGCTCTATATTGCCGTTCCGATCACGCTGGCGCTGCTGGTGCAGGGCTTCCGCGAGGCGATTTTTATTGCGCCCACAGAAGCAACCATGGGCAACATTCAGCGCATCTTCTATTACCATGTCACCTCGGCGTGGATGGCGTTTTTGATGTTCTTCCTCAGCTTCTGCGCCTCGGTCGCGTATTTGATGTTTCGGCGCAGCCATCCGTTTCGAGCCGAAGCGGCGGATGCCTTCGCGCTGGCCACGGCGGAGCTGGGCGTGGTTTTTTGCAGCGTGGTGCTCATCAGCGGGCCGCTGTGGGCGCGTCCGGTGTGGGGTATCTGGTGGACGTGGGATGAGCGGCTGACCAGCACGGCGGGAATCGAAATGGGG